>CAISLM010000077.1 GCA_903886255.1 Candidatus Collierbacteria bacterium | reverse complement strand
GGTATTCCTTTTGTCGTCGCCGTTAATAAAACCGATCTCCCCGGCGTCAATCCTGAGCGAGTCAAGACTGACCTGGCCAATGAAGGAGTTTTTGTTGAAGGTTATGGCGGCAACGTCCCGATCGTAAATATTTCTGCAAAAACAGGTGCAGGCGTAGATAGCTTACTGGAAATTATTCTTCTTCTTGCCGAGCTCGAAGAATTAAAAGATAATTCCGACGCTTGTCCCGCCACTGCTCTTGTCATCGAATCTTCCATGCATCCACAGAAAGGGCCACTCGCCACTCTATTGGTAAAAAGCGGAGTTTTTGATAAAAACGACGAACTTTTTGATGGCCTGAAAAATTTTGGCAAAATTCGCTCCATGACTGACTTCGCCGGAAAATCAATTACCAAAGCCACCCCCTCAACTCCATTTCAAGTCATTGGTTTTTCCATTGTTCCGAACGTTGGCGATATCATCACGAGTGAATCCTGCAAAGAACGGATCACCACCGGCACAGTTGGCGCTTCCGATGCTATCAATTTAGAAAAACCTACAATTGTTCTCAAGGCCGATGTTCAAGGATCACTTGAGGCGATTTTTGAAACCATAAAAGACCAGGCTAATATCGTTTCCAGTTCTGTTGGTTTAGTAACCGACTCCGATGTTGAAACCGCTATCGCCACCAAAGCCGAGATTCTTGGTTTTAACTCCAAAATGTCCGCCTCCGTCGCCCGCCTCGCCGAAATAGAGCATATAAAATTCACCAACTTCCGTATTATTTATCAGCTTTTCGACTATCTTAAAGAATTACAAGAAAAAATGACTTCTCAAGCCGAACCCAAAGTTGTTATCCTCGGTGAAGCCAAAGTCCTCAAAGTTTTCAACTTTGCCGGCACTATTGTTTATGGTTGCCTGGTTTCTTCCGGAAAGTTAAAAATTGGTGACACCATCGGCACTTCCAAAATTACTTCTTTGAAAGTCGGCAAAAACGATGTCCTGGAAGTTAAAAAAGATGTGGAATGCGGTCTTGTTATCTCCCCAAATATTGAATACAAAGCTGGTGATATAATGACGGCCACAACCCTAGAAAAATAAATATGGAAGACAAAAACACTCAAACAGCCACGAAAAATCTGCTTGAAAATGCCAAGTCTGTAATTATTATTCTCCCCCCCGACCCGGGAAAAGATATTGTTGCTGCCGGAATTAGCCTTCACCTCGCCTTAAAAGAATCAGGAAAAGTTTCCCAAATTGGCTGCGGCAGTGAAGTCCATGTCGATAATCAAATCGAAGGAGTTTCCGAAATCGCCGACACCATTGGTAGTCGTAATCTGATTATTTCTTTTGATTACAAAGAAGAAGATCTCGACAAGGTTGATTACGATGTCCGTGATGATGGCAAATTTTATTTAATGATCAAACCCAAATCCGGCGCCCCGGTTCCGGACATTAGTGGCGTTAAATATTCTTATTCGGGTGCAGATGCAGACCTGGTCATTACTCTCGGTGTTAATTCTCTTGAAGAGCTCGGAAAAATATACGCCGACGAAAAAACTTTTCTCGATGGAGTCGATACTGTCAGTCTCAATAACTCCCTTCGCCCCGCTGCTTTTACCGGCCACTCATATCATAAAAACCTTGGTTCTTTTTGTGAACTGGTCGCCGGACTCATCGAGGGACTTAAATTCAAGATCAATCCTCCTATTGCCCAAAACCTTCTTTCCGGTATTTACACTGCTACCAATAATTTAACTGGGAGTCATCTTTCCGCCGACACCTTTTCCGCCGTTGCCTTTCTTATGCGCTCAGGCGCATCGATTCCTCAGAAACAACTTCAAATGCCTAAATTCTCTCAAGCACCATTCTTTGAATTCCCGGGAGCCGCTCCGGTGGAGGAAAATATTCCTCTCCCTGAGGAAGAAAGCATTCCCATTCCCTCAGATTGGAACAAACCCAAAATCTTCCGTGTTGGCGATAATCAACTAAACTAAACTATGGCCGAAAGTCTGCAAAATTCTGAAACAAGAGAACACAAACATGCGTATTATTCGATCCAAGGCAAAGGCGAAAACGAAGTCTATGCCACTTTAACAGACCCGGAAACCAGCGAACCCATCATCGATCCAGAAACACATGAGCCCATGAAGAAAATCACAATAATGGGTGATACAACGAAAAGAATGATGGAAGGTTTAGGATACAAGTTCAAACTAGTTCCGTCCAAAGAATATGACAATTGGATAGAACATTCCCAGACCGCTCACGATAAAGAATAACCTAATAAAAAACCACCCCGATTAAACAGGGTGGTAAATAATTATTTTCCTGGTGGCAGCTCCGGAATACCATTTCCGGCAGCCAGATATTCATGAAGTGGTGTGACCTTGGTCCAATGAGACACTTTTGTCACAGTCATAGGATTGATTACTGGAGTAAATTCGAGCGGAAATTCATATACATCTTGAGGCCACTGGACATCTTTACTAAAGACGTGCAAGACCATGATTTTCCCATTTTTTACCCACATTCTAAGGACTAACGGACCTGGATGCCGAAGGCCGAAGACAGCTCCTTCAACCAGTTGATTCTTCGGAATTATCATCACTGTTCCGCTTCTTTCAAGATTGACATGTATTGCATCCTGGTACTCTTCATATAGTGTAATCATGTTGCCTCCTTGGTTGTCGAAATGTAGAATTTAATGAGCCTAAAATTGCGCAATCAATGCAGCAGTAATATAGCATGTCTTATAGTATCGTCAAGCTCTCGTTCTTGCACAAAACCCCACATATCTGATACAATACGCACTGATATGGCACTTAAATCCGATACAAAAATAGACATCATTAAAAACTTCGCCGCCAGTGCAAAAGACACCGGCTCTCCTCGCGTGCAAATTGCCCTTCTTACCGCACAAATCGAAGAACTCACCAACCATCTAAAGGTCCACAAAAAGGACAATCATTCCCGCCGTGGCCTCCTCAAGATCATTTCCAAGAGACGCCGCCTCCTCAACTACCTTTTAAAGTCCAATTCTAAAGATTATCTTGAAGTTACTAAGTCTCTAAACATTAACAGTCAATTGCGCGACTCAGCTAAATAAGCTTGAGGAGTAAATAGAGCATATCCATCCAAGGGTTTCCTTGGGTATTTTCTGTTTTCTTCTCAAGATCGGGTGGCGCGAAAAAGAAAGGATTCC
>CAISLM010000076.1 GCA_903886255.1 Candidatus Collierbacteria bacterium | reverse complement strand
TGATAGTCTCCGGATTCTTCAAAACAGCTAATTCAGCCCTATCAAGCCACAATCTCCCCAAAAATCTGTCTATCACTCCACTATTAACTCTGCCAACAGCACTAATGGGGGCATATCGTGAAAACGAACATGCACCGCGGTTATCAATCCAAAACCTCCCTAATGTGATGATGCAGTCAGTATTATTCTGATATATATTGTCTATATTCCCCGTAACCATTAACTGATCATTCTGATGATATTTATAGGAATCCAGGTAGCCTAGAGAAAATCTAAAAACTAAGACAATAAATAGAAAAAATATTCGCCATTTCATCTTAATAGACCGAAAGCAAATCCCTGTCCTTATCCAGTATTGATTTGGTCAAAACCTTTTTTGTCACTAGATCATCAAGACTTTGATAGGGTCTATTTTTCACAATGGATTCGGCTCTTGTTGGTCCTATACCCCAAAGGGTATCGAGCTCTGCCGCAGTTGCAGTGTTTATACTAATTGTTTTACTGCCTGAATTAGCCGTTGAATACCCCTGCGGGGCATTGGTATCGACCACCATTGGGACAAATATTTTTTGTCCGTCTTTTACTAGCTCTGCCATATTTATATTCTTTTCACAAAAGCTTCTATCGGCTTTATCAGACAATCCTCCGGCCATTACCATCACGTCTTTAACTCTTGACCCGTCATCCAGCTGATAAACTCCCGGTGACATCACTGCCCCCTCAATATCTATAAATATCTTTGTTGCATTAACGCCGGCAACCGAACTTCCACTTTTCAGATACTCCACTTGAACCTGATGATCCAATGTAATACCTCTAAAAAGGCTGATGAGAGTTACGACCGCTCCAATTAAGACAATAAAGAACAAAAACCGGTCTAGACCATTAGTTTTTTTGAATATTTTTCCTAATGTAACATGTCCCACAATTAACTATAACACCGAAAGGTAGATTTCCGAAACACATTTGCTTATTTTCCGCATCCCGTCTTACCTTGATTTCTTACCTTTCCCATCTAATATTTATTAGTGCAATTGTTCTTATTAGGTTCAAATATATAAGCAGATTCAATTACATATTGCCAGATTAACATCACAATGTATCATAGATTTCCGCAGCCATTATCGATAATTTCCGCAAGCTCCCTTTATTCTCAAGCATCCCAGGCACGACTGTCTTCACACAAACAAAATCCTGGTATTATTAAAGTATGCCAATGAAGTATCTACGCACCCTATTTTTATCTTTTACTATCATTGCTGTTTTCGCCTGGACCAAGTCATCTGGGCTCAATTCTTACAATTTGCAGCTTACCGGAGCTCTTATATTGCTCTATTTCGTCTCCAGATTCTTTTCCCGGGATGTTTATCGTACCTTCTTCTTCGCGACCATTATCCTTATTTCAATCGTCCTGCTTCTCATTTTTTCCACCGGCGGGCTCGTCTCTCCTATCTTTTTCGTGCTCAGTTTCCTCCTTTTCGCCATTGCCCTTTTGCTTGCTCCCAATCAAGCCGCCGTAGCTTCCTTTCTTCTTGTTACCATTTTTCTCTTTGAAAATTATCAACATCTTTCCTCTCCCATGATAATTAACCTTCTTTCTCTCATCCTTATCACCCCGCTAGCTATTATTTTTAGCAATACCTATCTAAAAAATCTCGAATCTGAAGGCAAAATTACTGTTCTCAAAGAAGCCATCAAAGACGAGCAGACAGATAGCCTGCTTTGGATCGCCACCACCGCCAAACCATCTCTGGCCACTGTTCTCAACTCTCTTACCGACATTGTTATTTATTTAAATACCATGAGCCAAGCCATGGTCGTTCCCAAAGCGTTATTGGAAAAACTAAAAACTGTTCAGAGAGATTTAATTAGTCTTTATACGTCTACCGGGACCCTTGAAAAGTCTATTGAAGAGTCATCCGATAAGATGGAGTTATAAATCATAATATTGTCTAATTCGTTCGGGTAATTTATTCCCTCTTAAGATCAAAGACCAACTATATCATCAACAATCATTTGACTATATAGAATTACATCAATATCGAACATCACAATCTTAAACAACTTCCATCCAATGTTTAAAAACCTCAAATTAGACTATAAAACGAAGATGATATACCCCATAACCACTCTGGTTACCTTGGTATTTTTCACACTCATTTGTTCATCCCCCGCCATCGCCGATACCTTGAACTCTCCTGCTTTCCAGATCCAAATGAGTACTGTAAATCTCACCGGAGGAAATAAATCTTCCGCCTCTTACAAACTCTCCGATACTGTCGGTCAAACATTTCAAGGACAATTCAATTCGGCCGGTTACGTAATCCAAGCCGGTTTCCAGTACATCAACACTCTCATTCCTTTTTCTTTCCGCATCAGTAATCTGAGCATAAACTTTGGTAGTCTCGTTCCCGGCACCCCCAGCACGCTTTCCAATATTCTCACCATCACCACAGGCAGTGCTTTCGGTTATACAGTCAAAGCGATTGAAGATCACCCCCTCAGCCGAAGCGATGGTCTGGCCAACATCCCCGACACCGCCTGCGATTTGGGAACCACTTGTCTCCAAACCAGCGCCAATATTTGGGCTGATAACGCCCGCTACGGCTTTGGCTACAACATGTCCGGAGCCGATATAACCGGTGACTTCGTCAACTCCACTTACTATCGTCCCTTCCCGGCCCAAAACGTCGATCAGCCGGCCATCATTATGTCCAAAAATGGTATTGCCACTTCCTCGGCAGCCACAGTCACCTACAAAATAAATATCGCCGGTGGACAAGCGGCCGGAACCTACCAAAACGCCATTCAATACATCGCCATCCCGGCCTTTTAAATCAAATTGAAAATTACATGAAATACAAACAAATTCTCATTCCTATACTATATATAGTACTGTTTGGATTTTTCACAGCCACAAAAGTTCATGCCGAAAGTTACAATCTATCCGTCAGCCCGCCGCTTTTACGTGTTCATATTCTGCCCGGGAAAGCGATCACCCAGGTCTACACCATCGGCAACTCCGATATTGCTGACCAAACTTTAGTTGCCAGCATAGTTCCCTTTTCGCAGGCTGACGACAATGGCAATCCCGTCCTTAACCCCCAGACAACCGCCCCTTGGCTAGGTTACTTTAGCCTCGCCAATTCAGAAATAAAGCTTAACGAACCATTCACGATCAGGGCCGGTGCTACCGAACAGCTGGTTCTCAGCCTCACTGTTCCTCCGGACGCTTCACTAGGAGAAATTTACGCTACCTTAATGATCTCAACTTATACAAACTCCATCGACCAAAATCTTGAAGGCACAGCACTAAAGGCCACCATTGGCTCCAATTTACTGATTACTATTAGTAGCGAAGCCTATCCTGATACTGTACTAAAGATAATCGACTTCAACCCCACCGAAGGATCGTTTCTCAAGATTGGCAATATTTATTTTGCCGACAGTATTACTGCCATGAAATTTTCGGCGTTGGTCAGCAATGAAGGTAAATTTACTGCCGACACCAAAGGTGTTTTTCGCGTTACTAAGGGCACCGATAATCCTGTTTTTCTCGATGGAATTCTGCCACTAAATGTAATTTCCAAGTCCCAAAGAATTCTCGTAAATACCAATGGCGCGCCATTTGAGTTCACTCCCACCCTCAGCCAAATCGGCAACCATCAAATCTCTTTGGAAATAAAAACCGAAAACTCTAATGCCACCAGCACCATCGAAGTTTTCTTTTTTCCTCTCAAATTGAGTCTCGGCTTACTCCTTACGATAATTATTATTTCTCTCATCGTTAAGACCTCGGGAAAATCTACGATAGTTCCACTTGATAATAACAAGTGACGATGTCATATTTAATTTATACATGAATCGTGTACGCATTCTAGGGATTATTACTGCCGCTTCGTTAATCGGAATTAATTTATTTTTTCGTCCTTCATTTTCTTTTGCAGCCAACCTCACCTCAATGAGGGATACTCTTTCTACTTCGCGTATGTCTTTTTCCGGTCGTGTAAAAACGCCTTCCATTGCCGGTAGTGGCCATGTCTACATCTATACCGCCACTTCTGGAAACTTCACTTCTATTTCAACCGATGGCCTAAAGCCGGGTGACTCTGTCCAAATCGGTGGCACTAATTTTTACACCATTGCTTCCATCGTTAACAGTAGTGAGTTCACTGTTACTACAAATCTTGCTGTTGGTGATGCCGACGACGGCGACGCCATTTATTTTAGATCCAAACCGGCTCACATCATCACCTTCAACACCGCCTCAGCCGTGAATGGTGGCTTTTTCCAGGTCCTCATCCCCGCCGCTTCCTCAAACAGTAACGATACCGTACCCGACATTTCCGGCTTTGACTTTAACACCACCATCACCGCCACGGCCACCAGTGTCCCTAATTACACTTTTATTACCGGTGTTGCTACCGCCTCCGGTGTTTCCGGCTGTACTTCACCTGCAAACTTCCATTGTTTCGAATTTCATTACACCGGTCCGGGAGCCATCGGCGCCGGCATTCAGCTATTTATCGGTACTAGCGCCGGAACAAATACACCGGTTGCACCCGCACCTTCAGCCGCCAGAATCGCCAGCCAAGCCGACGCTTACACTTTCAAAGTCTACAACTTCACCAATAATGCTCAGCCGGGTGTATCCAGCTCCACCGACGATGGTGCCGGCAAAGTGGCTGTCATTGAGTCTGTCCGCGTCTCCGCCACCGTTGACCCAAGTATCACCTTCAAAATCGAGGCTGTTCCTTCCTCCACCTCCACTTGTGGTTTAACCACAAGCGTCACTACCACATCAGCGGCGGTCCCGTTCGGTGTTTTAAGTATCGATACCTTACGATGGGCTTCCCAAAAAATTACTGTCTCCACTAATGCCGTCAGCGGTTACACTGTCACCGCTGTTGAAAATGAAAGGCTTAGTAATCTTGCCAGTTCTCCGTCCTACATTCCCAACACCACTTGTGACTCCGGCACTTGTACTTATACCGGTGCAGGTTCAGGATGGGTCACTGCGGCTGCTCATCCCGGTTTTGGTTATACTCTCGCTATCGTCAGCGGCACACCCACTATCACCCCCACAGTTGGCAATTTCCGCCGCTTCGCCAGTATCACCGCCAACGAACAACCTACCGCCATCATGACCAATGCTGCCATTGCCAGTGCTCAAGCCGTTTATGTTTGTTACCAGATCTCCGTCGACGCCACCCAAACAGCCGGCGAATACGAAAATCAAGTTACTTACACGGCTACAGCCAACTTCTAATTCTTAAAAACTGTTTCAAAATTTGGCATTTTAATTTTGTCGCCTCTCTTACAAATCCTTTTTTAAACAAATTCAAAAATTACCATTTGACAACAACATTTTTTAATGTCATATTTAATTTTAGATATGAAAAACACACGTTTTCTTGGTATTTTTATGGCGGCGGTATTTCTTTTAATCCTTGGCCTTCTTCACCCCGCAATTTCTCTAGCTGCTAACCTTACCTCGATCAAAGATACACTTCAAACTTCACGTATGTCTTTTTCCGGTCGTGTCAAAACCCCTACCTCCGGCGGCCACGTTTATATCTACACGGTTGTTTCCGGAAACTTCACTTCCATCTCCACCGATGGTCTAAAGCCAAGCGACGTGCTTCAAATCAATGGTACCAACTACACTATTGCTACCATTGTTAACAGTAGCGAGTTCACCACCACCACCTCTCTCGCTGGAGGAGATGCCACGGATGGAAATTCCATCTACTTCAAATCAAAACCTGGCCAAATCATCACCTTCAACACCGCCTCAGCCGTTAATGGTGGCTTTTTCCAGGTCCTTATCCCCGCTGCCGCTTCTAACTTCAATGACACCATCCCGGACGCAACCGGTTTTGATTTCAACTCCGCCGTCACTGCCACCGCTTCCAGTGTCACAAACTACACCTTCGTTGCTGGCGTTGCCACAGTTTCCGGCGGCACTGGTTGTACTTCTCCTGCCAACTACCACTGTTTTGAGTTCCACTACACCGGCCCTGGTGCCATCGGTACAGGTATTCAGCTTTTCATTGGACTATCTTCAGGAACAAACACTCTTATCGCTCCCGCTCCTTCCGCCGGTAGAGTTGCCAGCCAAGCCGACCAATACAAATTCAGAATCTATCAATTTACCAATAATGCTCAGCCCGGTGTCACCACAGAAACAGATTTTGGTGCCGGCACCATTGCAGTCATCGAGTCTGTCCGTGTCACCGCTACTGTTGACCCAAGTATCACATTCAAAATCGAAGGTGTTCCTTCCAGTACCTTAACTTGTGGACTTACTACCAGTGTTACCACCACATCGGCTTCCGTTCCCTTCGGCGTCTTGACACTCGATACTTTCCGCTGGGCTTCTCAAAAGATTACTGTCTCCACCAACGCAGCCAGTGGTTATGCCGTTACCTCAGTCGAAAACGAAAGACTCAGTAACCTAGCCGGATCTCCTATCTACATCCCCAACACCACTTGTGACTCCGGTACATGTACCACTACCTCCGGTTCAGGATGGGTCACTGCTGCCGGCCACCCAGGCTTTGGTTACACTCTTGCTATCGTCAGCGGCACACCCACTATCACCCCCACAGTTGGCAATTTCGTCAGATTTGCTAGTCTTGCAGCTGCAGCTAATGAACTCCCGACACAAATTATTTCCAACGCCGGTATTGCTAGCTCACAAGCAGTTTACGTTTGTTACCAGATCTCCGTAGACGCAACACAAGCCGCTGGTGAATATGAAAATCAAGTTACTTACACAGCTACAGCTACATTCTAATTTAATAAAGGAAATAAATTAACAAAACATAAAATGCCAGCCCAAAAAAACCTCCCAAAAACTCTCTTTTTCAGTGTCGTTATTGCCACGTTAGCTTTAGGCGCAGTCCTTCCTACTCCGATTAGTTTTGTCAGCCAAGCTCATGCTCAACAGATCACCGCTACCACGGCTATCCCTCCCAAAGTTGATCTCCAAGGAAACCCCGGACAGACCTTAACTGCCACTCTTAAAGTCCGCAATGATTCCGATGAAACCCAAAACTACGCCATCGATGTTACAGACTTTGTCGTTGTCGATAATCAAGGCACACCTATTCCGGTCGCACCAAATGCCAGTAATCGATGGTCACTTCGAAACTGGATTACTGCTCCTCAACTGGTTCCTGTAGATGCAGGTGGTATCCAAGTGTTCAATGTCACCATCAAAATCCCTATGGGTGCACTTCCCGGTGGCCACTATGCCATGCTTACCTACACTCCCAATGCCGACGCCAAACCAGGAGACCTAAAGAAAACAGGCAACATCATTACCCAGCGTGTCGGTACCCTCTTCTACGTCACAGTCAGTGGACCGGTCAATGAACAGGCCAGCATCACCAAATTTTCCGCTCCTTCGTTCTTAGAAAAAGGACCCGTAGATTTCAATGGTACTATCGCCAGTCTTTCCGACATTCATGTTGACCCCAAAGGCACGATCACAATCTCCAACCCTATCAATTCCAAGGTCGCCGAGATTAGTGTTGACGCCGGAAATATCTTCCCTGAAACCTCAAGAGATTTTAGCGCTATTTGGAATCAGACCTGGGGCTGGGGACGCTACAGAGCCGATCTAAACCTCACCTATGGTGCCGCCGGTGTTCTCACTGCCACCGCCTTCTTCTGGCTTTTCCCTATTCGCTTAGTCATCTACTCACTTATTGCTCTCATTGCCGTTTTAACTGCCGTTCTTCTCCTCAACAAACGTAGCAAGAGGCATCAAGAAGCGTTGGAGAAAGAAGTTAAAGAACTCAAAGAAGAGCTC
Source organism: Candidatus Collierbacteria bacterium (assembly GCA_903886255.1). Taxonomy (GTDB): domain Bacteria; phylum Patescibacteriota; class Microgenomatia; order UBA1400; family MFAQ01; genus UBA2277. The sequence continues at coordinate 2,124 of CAISLM010000076.1, read as the reverse complement.
CAAAACGTCGAAGAAAAGAAATAAGATTATCAATCTCAAAAAGGCGGCCATCGGCCGCCTTTTTTGTGACCTTAAACAAATCTCCACAATGAAAGAATATTTGTTTCCCGAAACCATAAAGCCGTAGTCTATTCCCTTTTCGGCAGGATTACGTAAAGTGCTTATGGCATGGTGTCGCTACAGCGACCATAGGCACTGCGTAACAAGAAATTCCGCGCTGGCGGAATATTCTGTCTGCCCTGAAAAGGGTGTAGACGGCAGGCATGGTCTAGGAAAACAAATTTTATTCCGATGCACTATTGAGAAATGTGTAGGTAAGAAGTTAAGAAAAATAAGAAATTATTCTGTTCAAAGAGAAAATGGAAGGTATATTTATGGAAACAAATATAATCCAACTCCAAAACCAGATATACTAAAAATAGTGAATAGAGTTGCTGCCAAACTCCTATTTTTTGCCGTAATGATACTTACCTCAAGTCGTCCTGTTTTTGCTTACGATATTGTTTCCGCCGGCGCCGCCTCCGTTTCCGCCTCTGTCACTACTGTTCCTCTCAGTGCTCCTATCTTAGTTTCTCCAAACGACAACGCCACCACAATCAACGTTCGGGAACCGCTTGTATGGCAACGCCCGGCCCCTCTCCCCACTGTTCCACTTCACCATTACGATGTCTATCTTGATGGCAACATCCTCGCATCGGATGTCAGTGACAGTATTACTTCGCAGAATTATTATTTTTATAATATTACCAGAGTCGGCGACACTTTCACTCTTACTCCAAACTTCGATTATGCCCAGGGCTATCACACCTGGAGTGTGACAGTTTTCAACACCCTTAACCAAAACTTTTCCTCCGAGACCAGAACTTTTTATCTCGACTCAATCTTCCCTTTTATTACTCTGCAAAAAGTCGAGAATCAAACTTTAAACTGGACAACAACCGACCCGACTACAATCCCCGACATTAGTCAGAGATACCTGACTGTTACCACCCCGAATCCTCTTCTTACCGGACTAGTTGAGCAATATGCCAACTTACAAATTGCCTTGATATGTCCACAAAATATACCTGGATGCACTGACCAGCTGATAGTCATTAACTCTCCTACGGGTGATTGGACTCAACAACTAAGCGGTCTCATTCAAGATCAAACTTATTCCGTCTTTATATCCGCCACCGATGCTGCCGGAAACTCTACATTCTTTCCTGAATTCTTTATCACCTACAGCCTCAACATCACCCCTTCACCCACACCAACAGCCACTCCAACACCGACAGTTACCCCGACAGCAACACCCACTCCAACCCCCACAGCCACCCCAACTCCAACGCCAAAACCAACGATCACGCCCACACCCAAGCCCACCGGCAAGCCTACAGTTACTCCTTCAATATCACCTACGCCATCAATCACCCCAAGTATTACCCCTTCACCCACCACCTCTCCGAGCGGCACACCCACTCCGTCAATCTCTCCCACCCCCACACCAATACCCACGATCGTTACTCCACCCAATTATTTTGTTCCGGTTCCGCCGGTTGCCCCAACACCTCCGATATTCAAGACCACCAAAGGAACACCTTTCAATATATTAAATGGTCCTTGGCTCTTGATCATTCTTATCTTATTAGTCCTTGGTTTACCTCTCCATCTCTTCATGACTTTCTATGGAACCGAAACCAGAATCTCACTCTTCTTTAATTTCATATATATTCTCATGTATCCCTTCATCGGCAAGAAAGACTATCAAACTATACCATTCAGTATCATTGACATCTACGATCCCAATGATTTGAAGAATTCCTGGCTCACCATCATCTCCGATGTGAAAGGATTTTTTAGTTTACCGGAAAAATTATCCGAAGATGTTTTTGTAAAAATAGTTTCTGTCGGCCGTCATTGGATCAATAATATCTTTAATAGTTCCAGACTATACAACTCATGTCTATTCCCGGTTCCTGATGACTATGAAAAGGCCCTAAATCGTCTACGGATATCATCAATGAAGTTTCGTTCAATACCACTTGCAGTCGCCTGTATAACGTCCTTCATTGCCCTCATTTTCCAACCGAATTTCTTCTACCTCATCTATCTCTACATCTCTCTCCAGCTCGCCTTCTCCGA
>CAISLM010000075.1 GCA_903886255.1 Candidatus Collierbacteria bacterium | reverse complement strand
AACTTCGTCGATTATTAGGGTGTTTTCGGGAACTTCTCCAGTTCGGTACATTGACCAGGTTGATCCTTTGTCGAGCCATACTGTTTTGGCACCTATTTTTGCGGTGGGAATGATGTCTCCGCTGAGGCTATCTCCAATAACAAGACATTCGTTGGGAGACACTTCTAGATCAAGCATGATTGATTCCCAGTCTGCCACACCCTTGTGTCCATTTTCATCGGCGATGTGGATGGAATCAAAATAATCGATAATACCGACGCTGGAAATTTTTCTCCATGTCCAATCAGTATTGGCATGGGTTACCATACCTATTTTGACCCCGGTGCGTTTTAATCCTTCAAGAATTGCCCTTGCCCCAGGACGAATTCTTGGAGTTTCAGAATAAATTTTCATTAATATATCTAAGTTGTTTATTACTGAGGTTCCATTTTTGTCAAACTCTTTGGCCATTTTTATCACGACAGCACCCCAGCGACTGGGATTCACTCCCATTTGTTTGTATTCTTCGTCATTTGTTCTTCGAAGACATTCATCAACTGCTTTTGAATCAAGACCGGTTTCTTCCGCAACTTTCTCAACATATTCCTTCATATATTTGGCAAATATTTCCGATGTAAAAATCAAAGTGTCGTCTAAATCAAAAAGAACAGCTTTTATGCCGAGGCGATTAAGCTGCTCTTTATCTTCGAGAAAATTTCTGTCCAAAATTTTTTCCATGTCCAATTGTATCGCATATTTTTGTGTGTACCTGACACGATTCGAACGTGCGACCTTTCCCTTCGGAGGGGAACGCTCTAATCCAACTGAGCTACAGGTACTTAATTTTGTTACACTTAAATTAATGAGCTATTTTCAAATATTGATTATCGTTTATATTTCTTTTCTTATCATAAACACGCTTTTGAAAATCAAGACTTATCCCAATGCAGGCCGAGCGATTTTGTTTTCGGTGATTTTTTTGATACTGGGATATGTGTGGGATGCGTACTGTGTGTCCCATGGAGATTGGACATTTTCCAATAGTCATATTTTAGGGATTTGGATTGGCGGACTACCATTGGAAGAATATCTGTTTTTTGTGATTGTTCCTTATGGTTGTATAAGTGTATATAAAATTGTTAACGAAAAATTCATCAAGTAGAAGACTTATATTTCACCTTTTTTACTCCAGACTCTTTTGTTATTTATTTCTTCCTTTTCTCTGAAAGCTTTTTCAAGATCAATATTAAAGTGGTTGGCAATATCGAGTACATATTCAAAAACATCGGCTAATTCGTGGGACAATTCCATCTTTTCGGAATTGCTATCGCAATGCATGTTCGTATATTGTCTTGCCGCCTTAGCAAGTTCACCGGTTTCTTCGGAAAGATACATAAACAATTCGGGAATGGTGGTATCGGTAAAGCCGCGTTCAAGAACAGTCTCTCTGATATATTTTTGAAAATCTTTTAGGGTGGGGTTCGTATTGATAGGTTTCATTCTTAGTGAATTATATCCTGAGCTTTGCCCTTGGTGAAATAAAGTAAAATATACAGGACGGAGGATGGGCAGGACGGTAATGCGTTGGTTTCGAAAACCAATGTCCGAATAGGACTAACAGGTTCGACCCCTGTATCCTCCGCATAAATGTGCGCCCGGCGCGATTCGGACGCGCGACCCCCAGGTCCGCAACCTGGTGCTCTATCCAACTGAGCTACGAGCGCAAACAAAGCATATTTTACCATCTATCGTGCTTATTTGGTTGTTTCTTGGGTTAGGCTGTCAGCCACATTGCGTGCGTAAAACATGACTTCCTCTTTTAGCGCCAAACTGTTGTATCTTACAAAACAAATTCCAGCTTTATTTCTTCGATAGATCTTATTTGTACCTTTCTTCCAATATGTTTTTCCAAATTGACTAAGGGGTATACCCAATAGATTTGACCAGAATGTTTTAGCCTCATTTTCGTCGTGGTAATCGTGTAAGTGAATTCTCACTCTAAACTTACGTTCGTCTAGAAAATAACTTTCTCGTAAGAGACAAATAAACAGTTTGGCCAACTGGGGATCGGTGTTGGCAAAGGAGAGAATGTCTTTTCTACCCTTTGCTCCTTCTGCCCAATATAACATTGCTAACAATGCCTTTTTAGCTTTAGTTATATGATTATTTTTATTGACTTCTTTTACAGTTCTTTTCTCAATTCCTTTTAGTTTATCCAGTCTTTTTTGATGATTTGCCAACGCACCCAATGGTTGAATGTTTTTAATCCAATTCTTTCTTGATTGTGCGGTTTTTTCTTTTTTGTATTCGATTTCAGATAGCCAATAGTGAAGCGTACTTTTAGCTATTTTAAACTTTTTAGACAGGACACCATAGCTAAGACCTTCTTTTCGTAGTTTAATTACCTCTTCTTTTAATGATTCAGACCAAGCCGATTTCATATGAACTATTAAGTAGTATCAAATGAATCATAATCTTAGTTCAAATGAAAATCAAGTTATTCAAGGGGGACTTTGTCTCCAAGCCATTTGACCAGGCGGTCAATCCAAGTGATTACGGGTTCTTCGTAGGGAACGTATTGAAGCATGAGTTTCCTAATTT
>CAISLM010000074.1 GCA_903886255.1 Candidatus Collierbacteria bacterium | reverse complement strand
TCCTATCCTAAACAGAATTTTCGTCGATGCACAGAATCTAGGTAATTTGGAAAAAGTCATCAAGGGGGCTGACATTGTTCATGTTGCGGAGACATATTACGGATATACCCATCAAGCGGTAATGGCCAAGAGAAGGGGATTAGTTCGACATGTAATCAGCACTGTTTGGGAAGTTATTCCATTTAACAACGAAGGAATAATGGGGAGAAAAGAATACAAGAGATTGGCATATGAAAGCATAGATAAATTCCTTGCGGTAACCGAAAAAGCCAAACAAACGTTAACAAAAGAAGGTGTCAACCCGGAAAAAATATCTGTCATAAACATGGGTATAGATTTAAAAAAATTCAAACCGGCGAAATTAAAAAAAGAATCGCAGGACATAAATATTCTTTGTGTTGCCCGATTGGTACCGGAAAAGGGGATTGCTGACCTTCTAGAGGCTTTTCTCGAAATCAGAAAAAAGAATCCCAAAGTAAAGCTCACTTTTATCGGCAGCGGACCTTTAAAAAAGGATTTAATCGGATATAAAAATATTTACGTAAAATCAGTCCCCTATCAAAAAATAAACAAAGAGTACCATAGGGCAGACATCTTCTGTCTACCTAGTCGGGAAACAAAAACCTGGGCCGAGCAATATGGCATGTGCTTAATCGAAGCGATGGCCTGCGGTATCCCCATTGTGTCGACTACTAGTGGCGCCATCCCCGAAGTCTGTGGGGAAGCTGCCTTGATCGGTCGTCAGTCAAACGTGGACGACCTTAGATCAAACATAGAAAAATTAATTAACAATAAAGATCGAAGACGAGCGCTCTCGGAGATTTCCCGCCAACGGGCGCGATCTATGTACGACAGTAAAAAGATAAGCAAACAAATCGCCAAAATCTACAAGTCGTTCGATAAATAGTTATTTAATCTTCAGTAAAACAGGTGAAACAATGGGATTAGCTATTCTTTTCGCGAAATGATAAATCTGTCTCAAAATATTTTTAGGATGCTTTATGTAGTCGATGTAATATCTTCTTTTTTGCAAAGCTTTAAACATCAGAACCAATTTATAGAGCTCATCTCGGGAAAGGGTTTCGGAAAGAATAATTGCTTCCTTATGGTTTTCCAGAAACTCAACGTTTAGCGTATCCCAATCCATTTTTTCATTAACCATTCCTCTTTCTTTTGCATATTCCCAAATTGGAGTTCCCGGAAAAGGTGTTAAAACGTAGATTCCAAACCCTCGCAACTTACTATCTTTGATAAATTTATACGTCTGCATTATCTCTTCCCTGGTTTCGCTTGGAGAGCCGATTATAAAAGATGCACTTGGTTCGATACCATGCTTCTTGAATATTCGAATCGCTCTCATATGATCCTTTATATTAATCGTGTCTCCTTTAAGATAATTAAGTATCCTCGGTGTCCCGGATTCCAAACCCATCGAAACTCCTTTTACATTCAGTCTTTTCAAGAGTTTAACCATACTTTCATCAATTAGATTAGATCTCACGGCACAGCTAAAAGAAATTTTTCCTAATAATTTTTCCTCTTTTAATAGCCGGACAATTTCTTTGATTCTTGGCTTACTGACAATAAATAAATCATCCCAAAAATCAATTTCTCTGACCCCGTAAGTGTTATATAAATATTTGACTTCATCAACAACATATCTGGCAGAAAAAAACCTGGTACTATTCCAAAACCTTGAAGAGGCGCAAAAAATACATCGATAAGGGCAGCCTCTGGATGAAAACACATGAGTACATTTTTCAATTTTCATCAAATCTCTAGCTGGATTAGGGATTGAATCCATCTTCGCAATAGGAAGTCTTTTTTCGGTTTGAATAATTCTTTTTCCATCCCAAAATGCTATTCCTTTTATTCCGGCCAAATTTTTCTTCTCGAACTTTCTTTTTTCCAAAAATAAGGAAAAAATCTCTTTAATTGCTTCTTCACCTTCCC
>CAISLM010000073.1 GCA_903886255.1 Candidatus Collierbacteria bacterium | reverse complement strand
TTCAATATTGGTTGTCTTTGTGCTAGTTGGAACGGTGTTGATGTTTAGAAATCAGTTATTCCTGCCGCAAACTGTCCAAACTAACCCAACACTGACCGATTCATCACTGGGCTGGAAAATACCATCTGCATTATTAACCACCGGAGGGCAAGTAATTAATACTTCTGCATATTCAAGTATTCGGGACCCGGGGGGTGTTCCCCGGGGACTTCCGGTTCGTTTAAAAATTCCGGTTATTGGCGTGGATTCGGCCATTGAAGATGCTTATATTACCCCGGACGGGCGAATGGATGTTCCGGCCGGATCGGTAAATGTGGCCTGGTATGCTCTCGGTCCCCGCCCCGGCCAACCGGGAAGCGCCGTCATTGGAGGACATTACGGAATCGATAATGGTGTGCCAAAAGTTTTTTATAATTTAAGCAAGTTGGAAGTAGGCGACAAAGTCTACATCGTTGATGATAATAACAATACTTTAGCCTTTGTTGTAAAGTCCATTAAATTGTTTGACAGAAATGCCGATTCCTCTAGTGTTTTTATCTCTAATGATGGATTGGCTCATTTGAATGTCATCACATGCGAAGGAGTTTGGAATAAGGTTAATGACAGCTATCCGGATCGACGGGTAGTTTTTACGGATGCGATACCATCTGAAGGAGCGGTCGTAGTAAAAACACAGCCAGCTAAAGTGATTGCGAAGCCATTATTGCCACAAACAGCGATTACACCTAAGTTGACACCGACCCCGACGGCAGGCGGCAAATCCTCGACGATTAATTCTCAGGCGTCGCCAACATTCAAACAAAATATATTTTCGATGGTCGCAAGTTTGTTTAATAGTCCTTTGAACTCAATAATATCCTCGCTTTTGATTATTTCAATTTTTATTATGTTCTGGAAGATATTGAGGTGTTAATATGAAAAATAAACAGTATAACGCTCCGATTTTGAAATTATTGACTATATTTGCATTAGTATTTTTCTTACTTGAGAATCCTGTTTATGCGGCAACAAATCCAAATCTGGGACAGGCGGCTAGCTTTGGAATTCTTTCCAGTACTTATACCAATACAGTTTCAGGGACCACGATTACCGGAGACCTCGGATATACCACACCTCCGGGAGTGGCACCCACCGTGAGCGGCACAACACATGTTGCCGATGGGACATATAGTACGGCAGGGACAGACCAAGGTTCCGCCTTGACTAATCTAAACGGACAGGCCTGTACTTTTACCTTCACGGCAGGGGCAATTGATCTTTCGACCGACACGACACATGGTACTGCCGGAATTTATGGTCCGGGCGTGTATTGCACCGGAGCTGCCAGCGCGGCTTCGATTGGGTCAGGTGGAATAACTTTATCGGGAAGCGGAACTTATATATTTAAAATTAATGGCGCGTTTACGACAGTTTCCAGTTCTGTGGTCACACTTTCTAACGGGGCGTCATCGTGTGATGTATTTTGGGCGCCGACCAGCGCGACAACATTGGGAGCAAACTCCACTTTGATGGGTACCGACATTGATGCCTCCGGAATAACAATCGGAAGCACGGTAACATGGAAAGGAAGAGCTTTGGCGTTTGGAGGTACAGTTTCGACAACAACGGATACGATCGATACAACGTGTTCCGTTGCTCCGACACCGACCCCAACTGCGACACCGACCCAAACATCAACCACAACAACATCTTCGGATAATTCCACATCCACAACGACCTCTTCCGGCGGGGCGCCGAATCCGGTTTGTCCGACAATTGATACGGGTGTTGTTCCCCCTATCATTACGGAATCGAGAAGAGTTAGCGCGACGAGCATTTTTATCAATTGGGGTCCTTTTTCCGGAACAGATAAATTTAACGTCAAATTTGGTCCGACGAACGGAAATTGGTTATACAACACTGACGTCACCGGGTTTTCAACAACAATTAATTCTCTGCCTTCCAACCAGCCCATTTGGGTGGAGATAGCGGCGAGAAATGACTGCCAAATTGGAAATTACGGTGGAGCAAAATTAGTGGGTGGAGTGGCTTCAACAAATTCAGGGGCTCCAGGGTTACCGAACACCGGTAATCCCGGTTTGCCGAATACCGGATTTGACCCAAACGGTGAAGATAAGCCTTGGTATCTTCCGGTCGCCATATTTGTAATTGTTTCCGGTCTGCTAGTGTTCTTTCGAAACAAGCATTAAATTCTGTTTGTTTTGTTTGTGATATATTTTACATTTCACGCTTGACTTTTCTATAAAAATTGATAGACTGAATATATAATTATCTTGAAAAGGGTATGAAAATTAAAAAAATTTCCACGATATTTTCCGCATTTTTATTGATTTTTGCCTATATATTTTCTGGAGCGACTACACCAGTTTTGGCGGCAACAACAACGGTAAATCTGGGAACTGCAGATCCGTTTGCGATTATTGCTCATTCACACATGATTGATTCAGTTCTTTCAACTGTCACCGGTAACGTTGGTTTAAGTCCAGCAGGTTGGGGGTCATCTTCTCCAACAATTACCTGCGCAGAGGTTACAGGAACGATATATTCTGTGGACGGTTCAGGGCCACTCCCGTGCAGAGTAACCGATCCAGGACTTTTAACCACGGCGGTAGGTGATGTGACTACGGCGTATGGTGACGCAGGAGGGAGAACACCATTTACAACACTGGCTGGAGGCGACAACCAACTGGGTACCCAGACACTGACCGATGGTGTTTATCGATTTAGCCATGCCACAACCGCTAATCTGACCGGAACATTAACTCTTGACGGTCAGGGAAATTCCAATTCTGTTTTTATTTTTCAAGCTGCCTCCGACCTGATTACTGCCTCATCAAGTGTTGTTTCGCTAGTAAATGGTGCTCAAGCGTGTAATGTCTTTTGGTATGTCCCAACCTCCGCCACGTTTGGTACCGGCAGTACGTTCGTAGGAACAGTAATGGCCAATGCATCAATTGTTGATAATGGTGGTTCTACAATTAACGGAAGGTTTTTGGTAAATACAGCAGATGTAACGATTAACAACACAAAGATCTCAAAACCTACCTGTACGACTCCAGCACCAATTTCCACTTCAATTCCTACTTCAATTGCGGGTGGTGCAATGCCACCCGTGTATGTTTGCCCGACCATCATCCCCGGGGTAGTTGCACCGGCAATAATTGATTCGCATAGAGTTGATGCCAATAGTATTTATCTAAGCTGGGGTCCTTATTCCGGAACCGACAAATTTAATGTCCGATATGGCACGACTGAGGGAAACTTAATCTATAACGTTGACGTCACAGGATTTTCGACAACTATCAGTTCACTTCCGGCAAATCAGCCAATCTGGGTACAGGTGGCAGCAAGGAATGACTGTCAAATAGGGCCTTATGGCCAGATATCATCAACAGGACAGGCCAAGCTCGTTGGAGCACCAGGACTACCAAATACCGGGGCTAATCCAAATGAAAACAATACACCCTTATACATTAGTGTCGGTGTGTTGACGGGAATGGTTATACTCGCAACCTTCCAGAGAAAAAATAGATATTCATCGAAACATTGAAAGATAAAGTTCGGAGTTCTTCATTTATAAATATCCTCTTGGTAGTTTCTTTGATACTAATGTTCGTTTCTTACGGATTTGTCTACCAAAGTTTTACTAAATATCAGATAGTTGAAAATCAAATTTTAAGCATTAAGCCTAGACAAAAAGTAAAAATCGGTGTACCTTTGCAGCTTTGGATACCGGCTATTGGTGTTAATGCAAATATTCAACTCTTAGGCGTATCAGTAACCGGTCAAATGGAAGTTCCGGATAATATAGTCGATGTGGGATGGTTTAAACCGGGATCCCGCCCCGGTGAAGTGGGTAGTGCGGTAATCGCAGGGCATTTGGACGGAAAGTTGGGTGAAGCGGGGGTATTTGCAAATTTAGACAAACTGGTGAAGGGCGATTTTTTAACGGTAAAAGATGATCAAGGAAATACTTTTGTTTTTGTAGTTCGAGATAAGCAGGCATACAATCCGGGCCTCGCAGATGAAGTATTTAGTCAAAATGATGGGGCTCACCTTAACTTGATTACTTGTGATGGGGTGTGGAATAAGAATATAAAAAGTTATAGTAAACGGTTGATTGTTTTTGCCGATGCCGTAAATCCTTGATAACTTATTCGTCAGTTTCGTTGGGGACTTCTTTTTCTTCCATTAGTAATTCAATTTCTTCCGGAAAAAATTCACCCGCATCGTGACCAAAAAATTCGATATCTTTTTTGTTTTTGGGATCTTTTATCAATCCGGAAAATTCAAACGTCATTTTTTCTACCATATTTATTCACCTCCTTTCCGATAATTTGCCAAAAAAAATAGGCCTTTCGGCCATTCACTTGACGATTAATAATATACGTTTTATCAACCCAATATTCATTTCTAAAGTATTACTTTAGTCCAAATAAATATCGTTGTCAAGAAGGAAAGACTAGTCCATGAAGTCGTTGTCTCCAAACCATTTCTTATAAAGATTATCGTATTCTCCTGACTCTCTAATCTTTAATAATGCCTGGTTGATTTTTTCTCTTAACGGACTCCCTTGCTGCATCGCTATACCATAACGTTGCTTGTCAAAAATATCACCAACTGTTTCTAATTGAGTTTCTTCATTGTTTACAAGATAGACCAGGGCAGGAGCGTCAAAGACAACTGCATCCAATTCAAGGTTTTTTAACTTGTGGTAAGCCTCGGCCATGGTTTTTGACTGAATTATTTGACAGCCGATTTTCTGAAGAATACCTATGCTGGTTGATCCGGATTTAGTCCCAACTTTTCTACCGGTCAAATCGTGGTAATTATTTATATCATTTTGAATTTTCTTGACGGCGAGGAAAGCTGTAACTTGGGCAATAAGAAGACCAAAAATGGCAACACCACCGACAATAATCCCAACAATGATGATTCTCCCCAGCCATGTATGGGGGACGTAATCACCAAAACTGTCAGTGGACATAGAACAAATTACAAGCCAAAAGGATTCGAAGATGCCGGGAAAATAATTTTTACTAAAAGTGCTGGCACTGCGCTCCGCAAGCCATAGGAGATTGCCGAAAAATAAAATAAATATCAAAACAGACATCAATGCTTGCGTTATCAACCTACGCCCTTCTTTGAAAAATGTTTTGATAGTATCCAAAAACTTTATTTTCTTTTTCTTTTTGTTTACTAAAACGAGTAATCCAGAGTCCAAATCGGGATAGGAGAAATCGATTAATTCTTCTCGTTGTTCGTTGATGGTAATTCCCGCCAAACCGATATCAACTTTTTTGTCGGCTAGGAGAGGGATTATTTCTTGGAAGTCATGCTTTTCATACTGGTAATCAACATCGACATTTTGGGCGATTCTCTCCCACAAATCGATTTCAAACCCGGAAAAACTACCATCTTTTTCAATAACAAGTGGAGAAAAATCCGAAACTGCGATCTTAATTTTTTCTTTCATTAATTTATGATAGCAAAAATGTTATTAGAATATTATTTTTATTTTCCGGAGATTATGATGAATCCCTTTCCTTTACTTTGGGAATTTTGGCAAATACGAACCGAGGCCAATTTTAAGATGTAATCCCCTTTTACAAGATTTTTGTTGAACGACTTATCTATGGCACCGCACCATTGAGTTTGATATGGATCACAAGCGTCTCGAGTTAACTTTCCCGAGGCAATAACCTTGCCAGCATTTAGAACATCGTAGGAAACTTCTGTTTCATTTGTTTGCCAGGTATACCAGGTATAAAGCTTGGTAATCAGATATTCTTTATCCAAAGTAAAATCAGCAGAATCAGTGAGACTGCAGCCATAAACGTTCATTACTTTATATAACTCTTTTTCATCTCCTGCCGGTATGTCTGCGGATGGAGAAGATGTTGGTGTTGCCGATATAGATATTGTAGGAGTTGTAGTAGGCGTAGTAACTATAGGTGAGGCACCAAGATGAACATAGGGAATTAAATCGGCGGGGTTAACTTCCGGTTTGGAAGACTGGCAACCGGCGAGAAGAAGACTTCCAATTAATATTCCAATTATTTCTTTTTTCATTAGTCTTGATTATTTTGATGAACCAAAAAAGTTATCGCCGGATTGGAAGTCAACATTTTTAGGAAGATCAAAAAGAGAACCCGATTCAGGACTAAGCTGACATTTTTGTTTTTGTTCTTCCAGCTTGGCAATGATATCGTTTTCCGATTTGATAACAGTGTCCCCCATCTTGGCTGTGCCATCCGCCATCATTTTGTCCAGATCAAAAACTATCCCTTTATTATTGCCCTCGGCCCAGATATAGTACTTATGTTCTTGCATTAAACCACTGACACTAGCCTGGTCACCCGATCCCCTGAGATAGACGAGACTGCCTTTAATATAAGTCGTTATTTGGCTGCCGGTGTCATCTGTGTAATTACATTTTAGGATTAGCTGTTTGTTAACTGCATCCTGGATGGAAGTGAAAATGTTGGCTTGTGTTTTTGTTGGTGTAGGATTTATTTGCGCTGAGGATGTTTTTTGACAACCGGCAAGAGCTAGGGAGAGAAAAATTATGGGAAGAATTCTTTTCATATTTATTATTATTTAACAACAATTGATTCTTTTTCCGGCATGGTGCCGTCAAAAACTATTTTTCCATCTTCGACGTCCAGTTTCTTGGCAGAGAAGCCTTTTTGTCTGTCGACTATGTCTTGGGCAAATGAATTGATTCTGTCCATATTGGAAGAGAGGACTCCGGAAGGAATTGGAATTCTACCGGCTTCTAAAGATTGGACATTTATCGTAACTTTATTATCGATAATATTGCCGGTGCCTTTGACATAAAATGGCATATTCATTTTGGGAATGTGATATTGACTAAGAGCACTATTCACATCATCGGTTGCATAACCCAGGGATTTCGCATAGTTCATGAGGATAGACATGTCGACCATGCCGGATGTTTCTATGGTTCCATCGGAGTTGATTCTTAACTGGAGATCATAAAATGGATAATACTTCCAAGGACGATTATTAATAACACCAGTGGCTTCTTTGCTATCAAAACTAAAGCTGGCAGCTCGCTGGCCGGAAAGTTGGTAACTATTTTCTACGGGGGTATCTTTAGGGAGCTCAACTAAAACGACTCCAGATTTTTCTTGAGCCTTTGCTGAATCTTCTTTAGTTATACTTATTCCAAGATCTTTGGGTTTGTTAGTTCCCATAATTGTTGATAGGCCGGGAATAAAACCGGCGAGCCCAGCAATAAAAATAATTACTACGACCAAAACCAACAGAAACGTTAAGAATCCTTTCATGAGAATTTAAGTTTTGTAATAACTAAATTCTACATTATTTCTTTTCAGGAGAAAGTGAGGCCACAAAAGCTCCCAGCCCTAAGCAGAATGAGATGAAGGCAATGATCCAACCGATGATGGGGATGATTGATAACAACCCGAGGATAATAACACCGATAACCATATGCCAGGCAATAGATACATTTGTTTTTTGGAAAATCTTTTCAACGAATAATTTTCCGTAAAGGGCGGATGGATAGAGAGAAGCGGTGATAAGAGCCGCGATATATACAAGTAAGGCGACGAAAGCGAAGGGTATACCAATAATAGTGATGAAAAGAATAATAAAGAAAATTGGTGCAACGATAAGAACAGCGAAGCCAATTAGTGCCAAGACCAATGGTTTTTGCCGGATTAGGGCGATTCTTCTCTCTGTATTTTCTCTATTGAAGTAAACCAGGGCCAGACCTAACAACATGAAAGATATAATTCCAAAAATGATCTTTGTAGCAAGAGCAATTCCGGTAACTTTCGTTACCTTTTTCTCAACTTCCATTTTTTGAGGAGTCTGAATATCATGGCGAACAACAGTGCCTTTAATATTCTTGACGTTGATAGAGGCGGTAGCCGTTTTTTCCAAATAATAATCGAGATTGCCTCCGATCTTGCCAGTTTCTATGACGGAAAGATTGCTGGCAGTAACTGTGGCGTTTCTTAGGAGGGAGCCTGCGACAGTAATTGTTTCCCCTGCTCCGGCCAAGTCACGATTCATAGCACCATTTAACTCAACATTTTGAACACCAAAAAAAACATCGCCTTTGATAATAGATTTTGGGTCAAGAATCAGACTTTGAGAAGCTACAGTAATGTTTCTGGAAACTTGGCCAGCCACTTCAATCGTTTGACCGGCAGCACGAATATTACCGTCTACTGTTCCATTCACCTTGAGACTTTGTGATGCGCAAATTATGTCGCCTTTGATATTGCCATTGACGACGACATCACGACCGGCACAGTAGAGATCCCCATTGATATCAGAATCAACTGTGATCGATGATCCAGTGACTAGTGCAGCTTCGTTAATTGGACTTCCCTTGGGTAAAACAATAGAGTTCCCTGTCTGAAAATAGAAGGCGTTGGCCGGGAGAGCCGTAAAGAAAATAAATAAAAATGCAGGTATGAGCCAAGCAAAAAGCTTTGTTATGTTTTTCATACTACTTAATTTATAGCACTTATTGCACAGAAAATTCAGCTATTGGAAAGCATCTAGATTAACGCTTTGGAGATTGCTTCTTGGCACGGGCACGACCACCTTGGCCGGCTTTTCTGGTTTCTTTCATTCTTGGGTCTCTCGTCAGAAAGCCTTTGTCGCGCATAAGTTTCTTGAATTTCTCAGGATCGGCTTTGGCTAAAGCTCTACCAATACCATGCATGATGGCTTCTGCTTGACCCATGATTCCACTACCGGCTACTTTAATACTGCCAGTGTATTGACCTAAGATTTCAGCGGCTGCGAATGGAGAATTAATCATCTTCTTGATAGTGTCGCTCTTGAAATAAGAAGTCAAAGGTTTACCATTGACTACCAGCTCTTGTTTACCAGGCCAGATACGGACACGAGCAATAGCAGTTTTGCGGCGACCAATGGCGGAAAAATATTCTTTTGGCATAGCCAAAACACCCTTTTTGACAGGAACTGTTTTGATCGGCTTAACTGCGACTTTAGATTTTTTGGTTAGTTTTTGTGCCATATTTATTTTTCGGATTTTTTATTAAGTCCTAATTGCTCTGCATAAGGATGTTTATCGTCGGCGTAAATCTTGAGTCTGCGCTCTCTGTCTTGCTGGTGTTTGTCTTTGGGGAGCATGCCTTTAACAGATTTTTCGATAACTTTACGAGAGTCTTTGGCAAGTAACTGCTCAAGAGTGATCATTTTTAGACCACCCGGGAAACCGGAGTGAGAGTAATATTTTTTATCGGTGAGCTTTTTGCCGGTAACTTTGATTTTGGCTGAATTAATAGCTACGACGTAGTCACCACTGTCTAGATGAGCGCCGGTAAGAGTCTTTCCCTTGCCCATAAGTAATTTGGCGATTTCTGAGGAAACTCTGCCAAGGATTTGACCTTCGAGGTCGATTAAATGCCAGCTTCTTTTAATGTCGGTTGGTTTTAAAGTTGTAGTTTTCATATGTTTTATTTGTATTTCCTGGATTGCTTCGGCTCGATTACGAGACTCGCAATGACTGTGTGGCTATTTGGCTTCTTTTTTAACTACTTTTTTAGTTTCTTTTTTTACTTCTTTGACAGGGGCCTTTTTTTCTTTGACTTCAACTTTCTTTTCGACAACCGGTGGCATAGCGACTAGGCTAAGAGTGGCAATTGAGGTGGCGTCGCCTCTTTGGACAGAAACTTTTTGAATGGTGGTGAATCCACTTTTGCGTTCTCCCATTACAGGGATAATGGCGTCAATTAGTCTGTTGGCGGTTTTGGGTGAGCCGAGAGTAGCCGAAACGTTGCGGCGGGAAGCTAGAGTACCTTCGGTGGCCTTGGCGGCAAGCTTATCAAACAAGCGTTTGATGATTTTGGCTTTGGTTACAGTGGTGGTTAACTTTCCGTACTCGATAAGTGACTTAAGCTGAACCCTAAATAAGGATTTTCTGGAGTTTGAGTCACGATTGAGTTTTGGAAGTTTTGATTGATGTCGGCGTCCCATATTTATTCAATAATAATGCCCTTCTCGGCTGCCTTTTCGATAACCTGCGTAGCAGATTTTTCTCCAAGGTTTTTGACTTTTTTAAGGTCAGCGAGGGTAAGAGCTTTAAGGTCTGATAACTTGTTTATGTCGGCTTTTTTCAAGGCGTTTAGAACGCGAGTAGGAAGGTCTAGGTCGTCTACGAAACCGGCGGTTTCAATGACGGACTTTGATTTGACATCCTGAATGTAAGCTTCTGCAGAGTTAACGTAGTCGAAAAATCCGGTAAGAATACGAGCGGCACTCTTGACTGCCTCACCTGGGGTGATAGTTCCATTTGTGGTTAAGGCCAAGCGAACCTTGTCGTAGTTTGAGGAACGTCCAACACGGGCGGCTTCGATGGTGTAGTTGGCTTTGATGACCGGAGAGAAGGAAGAATCTAGTGGAATGACACCAATTTCGTCGGTAGCATTTTCCTCGGCAGCGACATAACCCATACCCTTGGCGACAGTAACAGTAGCAACCAGCTTGGCTTTGGGAGAAGTGAGGTGGCAAAGAATGACGTCGGGGTTAGCGAGTGTAACGTTTGAAGGAAGATCTAAGTCTGATGCCTTAACGATGGTGGATCCGGAAGCTTTCAGTTTGATTTCAACCGGTTCATCGGAATCGACAGCAAAGTTTAGAGTTTTGAGATTTAAAATAAGCTCCAAAACATCCTCTTTCATACCGGCTAATGTGGAGAACTGGTGGGTAACGCCATCAATTTTGACACGGGTAGCGGCACCACCTTCGAGAGAGGTTAACAAAACACGACGAATAGCGTTTCCCAGTGTATGACCAAAATTCTGTGGAAGAGGCTCAATAATAACTTCGGCGGAGTTAACGGCAATGTCCTTGACTGAAACTTTGAAATTTGGTTCTAACATTTTCTTTTGTTTTTTAATTGCTAAAATAATTACCTTGAGTAGTACTCGATAATGAGATTTTCCTTAATATCACTGCCGATTTCTTCACGAGTTGGGAGACGATCGATTTTGCCTTCGGCACCTTTTTTGGATAACCATTTGGCTGAAACACTCTTCTCGGTTAAGTTTGGAGAAACGAAAGTGAATTTGGTGGCTTTATCGGAAATCTTAACTGTTTGGCCTGGTTTTGTGGTGTAAGAGGCAATATCAACCTTTTTACCATCGATAGAAACGTTACCATGGGTAACTAGCTGACGAGCTAAAGATCTGCTGGCAACGAATCCAAAGCGGAAGACGACGTTGTCCAAGCGAGATTCGAGAAGCTGCATGAGAACTTCACCGGTGTTTTGAGCCGATTTGATAGCAACTTCATAATATTTGTGGAATTGACCTTCGAGAACGCCGTATGAGCGTTTGGCTTTTTGTTTTTCACGAAGCTGAATTCCGTATCCGGAAATGCGGCCATGTGATCTTTTTTTACCATGCTGGCCAGGGATCTGGGCGCCTCTTTTTTCAATAGGACATTTGGGGGAGAAACAACGTTCTCCTTTGAGATAGAGCTTGACGCCTTCGCGGCGGCAGAGTCTGCATTTTGGGTCGATATATTTTGCCATGTTTTGTTTAGTTTTATTTTTATATTCTGGATTGCTTTGGTTCGGAGTACCGAATCGCGCAATGACAGTGTTTTAGACTCTTCTAGTTTTCTTGGGGCGGCAACCATTGTGAGGAATGGGAGTGGTGTCGGCAAGTAAATTAATATCAATACCGGAAGTTTTTAGGACACGAAGAGCGGCATCTTTGCCAGGGCCGGGGCCTTTGAGGAAAACGTCGACGGAAGTTAAACCTTGAGATTTAGCTTTTCGGGTACCTTCTTCAATAATGGTGGTAGCAGCAAAAGGGGTAGAACGTTTGGCACCTTTGAATCCACAGGTTCCGGCAGAACTCCAGCAAATAACGTCACCATTCATGTTTGTGAAAGAGACATAAGTAGTATTAAAAGTAGATTTGACGTACATCTTTCCCTGACCACTCTTAAAGTGGACAGCTGACGCTTTCTTAACTTTTTTAACTATTTTTGGTGTTTCCTTGGTTTTTGTTTCTGGCATGGTTGTTTAATTATTTCTTTGCGGCAGGAGTTTCAGTTGTTTTAGTAGCGGCTTCTTTGGAGATGGCGCCAATGGTCTTTCTCTTTCCCTTACGGGTACGAGCGTTGGTGCGGGTTCTTTGACCTCTGACAGGTAGACCCATCATATGGCGGACACCACGATAAGCTTGGATTCTTTTTAAGGTTTCAATATTGTCGCGGATGATTTTTCTGAGCTCACCTTCGGTAGGTAGGGCTTCGATTGCATTTTGGATACTTTTAAATTCGTCTGAAGTTAGATTTTTGGTGCGGATACTAGGATCAACTTTGGCTGTTTTGAGGATGTCTTTGGCAACTTTGTCACCTATTCCGAAGATATATGTGAGAGCGATGTCAATTCTTTTTTCGTTTGGGATGTCGATACCGGCAATTCTTGGCATATTTTGTATATTTTAATTATCCTTGACGCTGTTTGTGGCGTGGGTTGATGCAAATAATGAACACCTTCCCGTGGCGTTTAATAATTTTGCAGTTTTTGCATCTGGGTCTGACTGACGATTGAACGCGCATGCGTGTTTAGTTTTTAGGTTAATAAATGTTTTAGTATTATAGAGCAAACAGAGGAAGAAAAAGGATCAACTTGACCGGTAAGTGATTCTGCCTTTGTCGGTGTCGTAGGGGCTCATTTCGAGCTTAACTTTGTCACCGGGCATCACGCGAATGCGATAGAGCCGCATTTTACCTGCAAGATGAGCCAAGATTTCTCTGCCGTCTTCGAGAGTTACCCGAAATTGTGTGTTGGGTAAAGCCTCGGAAACGACTCCGTTTACCTCGGTCATTTGGTTTTTAGCCATATATAAGTTGTACAAGCGATATTGTACCAAAGATAGGCACGCATTGCTAGTGCCTGTTTGGACAATGGCTTGATAGGGTAAATTGTACTATAAAGCCACAAAAAATGCCGGAGACATTGAGTCTCCGGCAAGAAATATTATTATTTACGACGCCATTCATGTCCGCAGCTTGCGATCGTTTTTCCGAGGGAAGGCAGTGGGACAATGTAGAATAGGTCATCTTTGATATTGTGAACGATCATCAAATCGCCTGTGGCGACCATATTTGAGATCGTGACGGCAATCATCAGTTCGTGATCGAGAAGATGTTTGTTCTCCTTTTTAGACATTTTGACCAGATCTTTCCAAAGAACTGGGCACCAGGCACCATTCTTGACGGCGAATGAAGAAAGCATGGCAACTACCCATTCTTCTTCTGCATGGTTCCACTTACTGCTGGCCAGACTGAGCTCCATGTTCGTTGTTTTATCATCCGGGAGCTGAGGAAGTGTGTCTTGATCGATTTTGCTTAGAACAATGTCACCGATAGTTACGAGTTTCATCTGATCCTCCTTTGGGACAGAAAGTTAAATTGTTAAGTTGACGAGGGATTGTAGCACAAAAGTGCCTAAAGATCAATATTATGGGGTGGTAAAGTCTATTGTTTCGTGCCTATTCGTAGCGGAGGGCGTTGAGTGCAGAAATCTTGGTGGCACGCCTGGCCGGGAAATAGCCAGTAAGGATGCCCACCAGGACAGATAGGATTAGAACTGTGGCTACGAATACAGGTGGAACATAAGAAATATCGACTGTGCCCACACCTTTGATTAGAGAAAACGCAGTCAGAATCAAACTCAAAAGCTTTCCAGCAAGCGTTCCCATAAATAGCCCAATCACGCCGCCGAAGAAACCCATGATCATAGATTCAGTGAGGAATAAATCTTTGACTTCGCTAGATTTCATACCCATGGCTTTCATCAGGCCGACTTCCCGGGTACGCTCCAATAAAGACACTGTCAGAGTGTTGAACATGCCCAAGGCAGCCACAGATAAGGCGACCATACCCAGAACAGCCAAGATCAATCTGAAGCTGGAGAAAAGATTGTCGATTTGGGTCACAGTATCAGCAACAGAAACAGTTCCGTATCCTCTGGCCTCGATGGTGGACCTAACTTTACTGAGACTACCGGGGTCTGCCACGATCAGCTTAATTTGGGAATATTTAGTGATGCCGAGGGATCTAAGATCTAAGAACGGAACATAAACCATGGGAGTACCCTCGTCCGGGATAACCCCAATGATAGTGTATTCGGTGGGGGCCGATTCAATCTTATCTTTTGAGTCGGAAGTTAGGTCACCGACGACAACAAAAGTAAGGGTAACTTTCTTACCAACAGCATTGCCTTCGGAAAGATTTAGAACTTGCAGGACAGACCGATTAACAACGGCAACCTTTTTAGCTAGGGGGGAAACCTCAACGATTTTGTTTTGGGTTTCCTGGACGATGGCAGACTCACTTGCGATATCAACTATTGGCAGTGAACCATTTGAATTATTATCAGTAGAGAGGCCGAGGACTTTGGGGGTGCTAACTGAAGTTTTAGTTATTTTCATGGATAACTCGGCAATGAAGCCATCTGACTGACCTTGACCGCCCTGATCATTTATGATCGGCGAATACATCCCGTCTTCGCAGGCGGCATTACTGCTATTGTCGCAAGTGCCTTTCTGCCACAAAGGAACCATCGTCTTTATCCACTTTCCTAACTTGTTCCCGTCCGAATCCGATAGTTCTGTCGAGCTATCGGCAGGATTTGTATAATATTTGCCAACGATTTCAGTTCCGGACTGACTACCTTCAACTTTCCGAGTATAGCCGATAATTTTTGCGGTTGGGGAAGCCGATTCTCTAACTCTTAACCAAGATGTGGGTTCTATTTCAAAATCGACGGGACCAATTTTGTCTCCGACAAAAAATGTTTTGAGTGTGGTTGATGCTCCGGCAACTTGACCATTACTTTGGACCATTGAAACGGCGTTGGCGTCTTCAAATATTTTTCCTTGGGTTGGTTGGATCGCAGAATTTTTTAAGTAATCTGTGGTGACGCCATAAACAGCCATATCTGAAACCGACTGTTGGTAGGAAATTCTGCCAACGACCGCGATAATTGGCATGGCCGATTTTACATTTGGAATAGTGGAAAAATTCGACAACGAGCTGTCATCTAAAATTAAATCCGACGACATACCAGGAACAACGTCTGCCTGCTTTAATTCATCAAGCCGGGCAACACGGGAAACGACCATGCTTTGAAGACCATACCCAACAGAAACCAAGAAAACAATAAAGGCCATCCCAATCGCCATACCACCCATGGTTACTAGAGTCCTGGTTTTTTTGGCTTTCATATTACTAAGTGATAACTCAATTAGGTATGACCGATTAAAACTATGCTGAGGTTCAGGATCAATAATCGACATTATTTTGGTATAGGTAATATCAATCCATTTTCCGAGCTTGTTTTTTACCGGCGACATAAATCTCAATTTTAGAAGCCAGTTTATGCCCTTATTGATGACGAATACTGCCACGATGATGATGAAAAAAATTAAATTTATAACTCCTTTAGAAAATAAAACTATTTTGGAAAAAAGGTGTTCTTTGGCGATTTCCAGTTTATTTTTCTCAACAGGAGAATCGATTGGTGTTTGGGAATATCGATATAAGCGTCTTTTTTTCATGATGTAACTCTTTTGAGTAATTTGTTTTCCGTTTTGACAAATGTCTTGGGGTCTTCTACCTCCTGAATAACTTTACCGTTGAACATCTGAATAGCTCTATTGGCAAAGGGTAAATATTCAAGGTCGTGGGTAACCATGATAATAGTTTTGCCTTCTTTGTTTAGTTTGGACAATAAGTTCATCAGATCCTGACCGGATTCGAAATCCAAATTTCCAGTGGGTTCGTCAGCAATCAATATATCCGGGTTGGTAACTATGGCTCTGGCTAGAGCAATTTTTTGCTGCTGACCGGATGATAATTCCGTTGGCACGTAATCGGACCACTCTTCCATGCCAACAGTTCTGAGAACTGAATTTGCTTTTTGGACTGCCTCATTCGCCTTAATTCCGTTTAAACGAAGTGCAAAAACAATATTATCAAGAACCGAAAGGGATTTAATCCAGTTTGGCTGCTGATAAACCATGCCAATGTGTGTTTTCCTGAATTCAGTCCTCTCGTCTTCGTCCATATTTTCGTAAAGCGATTTTCCAAAAAAGATTAATTTCCCGGTGCTGGGCGGTTCAAGACCGAGCAAAATATGAAGTAAGGTAGATTTTCCGCAACCGGAATGTCCAAAAAGAATTAAGAAATCACCTTTATTAACAGTCAGGGAAATATTTGATAATACTTGGACATCTTGAGATTTGACATGGAAAGTCTTAGATATATTTTGGACTTTAATGACTGCTTGTGTTTCATTTGTCGTCATATTTTTTATGGTAATTTAAGTGCACCTACAAAACTGAAAGCTTCGGAAAGATTCTTGACGACCAAATCAAGAGCCGATTTGGTGGCTTTGGGGGCAATGGTAACTTGGTCAATACTTTGAGCTTCGTTACCGGCAGCGTCTTTGGAGATAGCTCTCAAGTGATAGACCTGGCTCGGGGTTAGATTTGAAAGAATGACGGCATGGTTGGTGGTGAGATTGCCGTCCTCCTGAGATTTCTGGACATAGGTAGAACCAGTACCTTCACCAAACTCAACTTGAGAAGTGGCCGGTTCGTCGGTATCCCAAGTGATAACCAGCTGGGCTTTGACTTCGCCTGCTGCAAAACCGACCGGAGGGACAGTGCCACCGACAACTTTAAGATTGATAATCTGTGGCGGACGAGTGTCGGTTGCCGTAGTAAATGTTTGAGTATCTGAAATGGCTTCGTTGCCAATTTTGTCTCGTCCTCTAACTACTAACGCGTAATTTGTTTGCGGCAAAAGTCCTCTAACGAACATACTGTGAGGGCCTTTTTCGAGAGCAACTTTAACTTCGTCTTTGGAGCCAGTTAAATTATTTTCCGGATAATAGGTGATGATTGAAGAAACTTCTGTATTCGTTGACCATGTAACGAGAACTGTTGTTTGGGCTGTATTAGCAACTTGTTCGAGTCTAACGGATGATATTTTTGGTCTGGGAAGAGTAGTAAAATCCAAAACAGTTCCGTCGTATTCGGTACCATCAGAGTCAAATGTATTTATTTTGAAATAATATTTTGTGCCATCAAGTAGACCGGTAAGCTGGGATGTATATGTTGTCTGGGCCGTTGAGGTTTGCGTTGTGATCACTCCCCCAAAACTGGTGGTGGTACCATAATATATTTTGACGCTGTCAGCTCCGTTAGTAGTGAAGGAAACTAGTGCTGAGGATAATCCGATGGTTCCGGCGGTAACGTCTTGAACACTTGGGGCAGGCTGGGTTGAAAATGACTGTTCATCGCTAGTACCGGTATTTCCATCCTCGTCGGTCCATTGGGCCTTGAAATAATAAGTCGTCCCCGGATTTAAACCTGTTAACTCGATTGAATGTGAAGTCACTTGACTAGAATTGCTTGGCTGGACATCGTTGTAACTCCCTGAAGTTGTGCCAAATTGGATTTTCGAATCGGATGTTCGATCAGTACTCCAGCTAATTGTGGCTCGTTTGGTAGTAATTGAAGATATGACCGGTAAGGAGACCAAATTGGCCGGGGAATAATATTTTCCGGTAGGTAATTTTGATACCGTGGTTGACGAGGCAGAACAATTATTGGCTGAATCGCAGGCCTTAACACAATAATAATATGTTTGTTGAATTAAACCGGTATCGGTATATGATGTTCCGGCAGTTGAACCAATTTGAGTAAAAGAAGAAAGAGAAGTCGTGCAGGCAGAATTTGTCGTACTGCGGAAAATTTTATACACAGAAACACCAGCACCTGTTTCCGTTGGAATATCCCAGGAAGCCGTGAGCTTCCAGTTTGAAGTGGCTTTGATAGAAATGTCAGAGACGTCGAGATTGCTAGGTGCACCCGGGGCTGAGGTGTTGGCAGTAAATTTTACCGAAGCATAAGCGTTGTAGTTGACATTGCCGGCCTCGTCTTTGGCAACAACATAAAGGGTATTTTCTCCCGGTTGAGTGGCGTAAGCGTCGGCTGTCAAGGTGGTAGAACTAGTCCAGGAACAATTAACATTTGAGGGTAAGGCGTTGGTGGAATAACAATAATTAATTCCCGTTTGTAGTCCGGCGAAAGTGGCCGGGACAGACCAAGAAAAAGCAAATGAGTTTTGAGTATTTGAAGATGGATTGACCTGAAGATTTTGAGGCTCGGTGGGGGCAATTCCGGAATATTTCAAAATGGTAGAAATATTTGTAGCCGAAACGTTGCAAGCATTATCATAGACCCGTAAATAAAATGTATTCTCGCCAACATTTAGTGAATCATAGGCGTTGTTTAGAGCATAAGAACCGGTGGTAATGAGGTCAGTGCAGTCTTGCGTGCCAGTGTGGCCGCTGCCGAACCAGGTGCCATTATTAATTTTATATTGATAGCCTTTGACCTGTGATAAATTATCTGTCGCGGCAGTGCCTCCCGTGGTGGCCCAATAGACGACGAAGCTATTTACTTGGCTTTGATAGGTTTGAGGGGCGGAGATTCCGGTTAAATTAACGGGGGAAGTATTGTCGAATTTATAAGTAAAAGTAGAATACGAACTGTTCGAATAAAGGTTACCTTGATAATCCTTGGAACGAATATTGAGATAGTAAGTGGTATTGGTCGATAAGAGAGAAACCAGGTGAGTCGATAAATCAATGTACGGGTTATAGGTGACGTACGGACAGGCACTGTTGTCGATCGGCTGCTCAGAGGTAGAAAGTAAACCTTTAGTGGTGGCTGGATCAGCAGAGCTATCTGTTCCAAAATAAACACAGTAACCTTGTATACCTGATTCGGGATCGGTGGCGTTGGCGAATTGAAAATATGGCGCATTAACATTTGTCCAACTATTATTGGGGATCGGAACTGCCTTGGTGCTATTTGCGTAACCTGTGACGGCAGGGTTTGCGTCCGGGTTACTATTGTCTCGAAGATAATTTATTGAAAACGAATCAAGCGAGGGTGTTGTATTTGCCGTTGTTTTAGAAATGGTGGCTTTTACTTGGGCATAACGATTGTTACCTGTGGCAATTCCTAGTGCGTCAAGATCTCCTTTGGTTTTGGTAAATGTAGTACCTGAATTAACTGTTCCGATAGTAACGTATGAGGATGAACTAAGTAACGAAGATGAGGTGGCGACACGCATGGCGAAGGTAATCGTGTCGGTGGTATTGACGTTTGTTACGGCAGCAGAAAATGCAGGTGAACTGATGGTCCCGTCTCCCCAACCACCATTCCATCTAAGGTCAATTGTATTTGAATCAGTTGGAGATTCCCATGTTCCCGAAACAGTACCTCCCTGTTCACTGCCAGCGGATGATGTCGGTTCCGGCGATGAATATTTTTTCACTAAACCTTTTCCAGGGTAGTTGGTGGTGGTATAGACGTAATTATTGGCGATATCGGTAACTTCTGCAGCGGATAAAGCCTTGTTGTAAATTATATATTCATCAATCCCGACGTTTGGCAACATTCCCTGTAAATCGAAATAGTTATTGGTGAAATTAAAATTTGGTGTACCGGTAGTACCAAATTCAGACTGAATTTCAGTACCATCAAGATAGAGTTTGGAGGTAGTATTTACAGCGCCAGGCATTTTTGTGCCAACAAAATTGTGCCAAACATTTGGGGTAAATTGATTGATGGCACTGGTATACTCACCACTACCGTTATACCCAATGCCTAATCTGTTATCACCAGAGTGACCATACGATCCCAGCGTCAAACTAAAAGAGTCATATGAATAGCCGTTCCCCAAATATCCAAAGTATTTCACACCACTGGCAGGTTTAGTTGAATCGAACCAAATCGATGCACTCATTGAGGCGTTGCCAGAAATCGCCAGATTTGTCCCGAAGAAGTAATAGCTGTTGTACATTCCATCGGATAGCCTAGCTTTTCCAAATTTTCCGTCAACAATAATATATTGTGGTTCATTCTGGACAGTGCCATTGTTTCCCCTACCCGATCTATCGGCTAAAGTAGTCCCTGCCACAGTTTCGTCGAAGCCCCACGAACCAACAACATTAGTTATTTCTCTGATGAAAGTGTTTGTGGTCGAAGATTGTGACGAAGTGCCTGCTCCGGAACCATAAAACAAATAAATAATTTTTGAAGAAGAGGCAGGGATACTAGGAACCTTTACCCAGATTTTTGTAGTGGCACTATTGCATTTCTCGATCCAATAATTGGGAATTTCAACTCCGTTGTAGTCTTGAATACGGATATCTCGACAGTCGGATTGTAATTTACCTCCCGAAATCAAGGTGGCTGTATCTAAGGTAATCGGAACTTGATAATCCGAGAGGGTGGCCGAGTTTGAAGCATTGTTAATAGTAATAGCTCTCCAGTAAGGAGTACTTGCGGGAAGGGCAATTAATTTGGCTGCGGCCGGTGAACCGATTCCAGAAATTATTAAAGAGGATGAATAACTTCCTTGGTTGAAATCGGTGTCAGTGTCTTTGGTGACAGAAGCATTGGTGGAAGCAAAGACAGAGGGAAGAATTTTTGAGAGGGTTAGGTACGAACCGATAATTAGTCCAAGTGAGATAAATAAGATTGCGACTAAATTGAATTGAAAACGATTGAAATGAAATCGAGGGGAAAAGAAATACTTCTTTAGACCAGTTAATATATGATTAGATTTCATGCAGGTTGTACGCAAACAAGGAAGGTTTAATAACCTCCGATGATTCATTTTAGTGAAAAATCAAACTGAATACAAGATGGAAACAGCCACACTAATTAATCTCGGTCAGAATGATGGGGCCGTCTGCTGTGATATAGACTGTTTCTTCAAAATAACCTGTCATGGATTTGTCTTGAGTGGACAGGGTCCAGCCGTCGGGATCTTCAACTAAGTGCCAATCGCCCATCATATACATTGTTTCGATAGCAATAGTTTGGTCGATAGAGAGAACGTACTTTTTGTTGTGCTTATCAGCAAAGCAGGGAATATAGGGGTCCATGTGCATTTGTTTTCCTATACCATGGCCGGTTAGATCGCGAACTACATTAAAACCATCCCCTTCAATGACTTGCTGCATCGTCTCGCCTATGTCGTAGATAGTGTTTCCGGGAATGGCAACGGAAATGGCAGCTTTTTCAGCTCTGCGACCGGTTTCTAAAAATTCCGTTATTTTGGGGTCGATTGGGGGAACTTGCACTGAGATGGCAGTATCGAGATGGTAACCATGATTAAAAAGTCCAAGATCGATTTTGACCACATCTCCGGGCTTGAAAGGAATTGAATTGGGAATACCATGGACCATGCCTTCATTTACATTGATGCAAGTGGCATAGTGGTAACCCGGTTCCATTTTGAAGGAAGCTTTGTTACCTTTTTCCATAATCAAACGATCGCATAAAGAATCGATTTCTAAAGGGGTTACGCCAACTTTGACGGCTTCGGCGAGCCGGCCCTTGATCCAACCGAGTCGTTTCCCGCCTTCGGTCATGGCTTCGAGTTTAGTCATTTGGGTATATTTTATGCTATTTTCCGGATCACCGCGCGTGAACGTTGCAATGACGGGAAGCGGAACTGGATTGCCACAGCACTCCGTGCTTCGCAATGACTAGTTGAGTTTACTGACGATGTCTTGAAAAATAGTTTGAATGTCAAGAGTTCCATCTACAACTAAAAGTTTCCCCTGGTTTTTGTAGTGATCGATGACGGGAACTGTTTTGTTGTGATAAAGCTGCAACCTTTCGTCAATTGCCTCTGGAGTATCGTCTGATCTTCCCTCTAGAATGGCTCTTTTGGCAAGCCGATCCAAACTGACTTCGCGAGGGATATCCAGAAGGATAACTTTATCGATGTTCATTTTTAAATCCGTAAGAAATGAATCGAGATATTCGGCCTGACTGACGTCTCGGGGTGTGCCATCGAGAATAAAACCACCCTTTGATTTTAGGAGGACGGGTTCAATAACTTTGAGAACTGTGTCAAAAGGAACTAGTTCGCCACTGGCCAATATTTTTTCGAAGACTTTGCCCATTTCAGAACCACTTTCGGCTTCGGCTCGAAGAAGGTCACCACTGGCAATGTGTGTCAGGCCAAATTTTTCGGCGATCAGTTTTGCTTGAGTACCCTTACCGGATCCTTGAGGACCGAGAATAATTAAGTTCATATCAATATTTTACATGTATTTTGTGGCGTGAGATTGCTTCGGCTCGAGTACGAGCCTCGCAATGACAAGGAGGGAACTGGATTGCCACAGCACTCCGTGCTTCGCAATGACGACGTTAGTCGAGGAACTTGTCGTAACTGTACATGTAAAGCTGGGAGTTGATGGTCTTGAGGATTTCGAGAACGACGGATACGACAATTAAGACACTAGTACCACCGATAGCGAGTGAAGTGACGCCGGTGAAGCTGGACATAATTGACGGAAGGACAGCAACTAACCCCAGGAAACTAGCACCAACCAAAGTAATACGGGTTAGAACAAAGTTTAAATAATCAACAGTATTTGGACCGGGTCTGATGCCGGGAATAAATGATCCGGACGAGCGGAGGTCTTTGGCAATTTTTTCCGGATTAAAGACAACGGCGGTATAAAAATAAGTAAAGGCAACAACAAGGACAAAGTAAAGAACATTGTAGAAAACAGAATTGGGGGCGAGGATGTTACTAACTGTCGTGGCAAAACCGGCAAGAGCGGGTTGATTAACTCCGGCTAGAACTTTGCTAATCATACTGGGCATGAGCATAAAAGAAACGGCAAAGATAATCGGGATTACGCCGGCTTGATTTAAACGAAGAGGGAGATGGCTGCTGGCGACGGCTCCGTAGGAATTTCCACCGCGGCGAGCGGACTGGATAGGAATTTCACGAACTGCTTCACCGGTACGGACAATCGCATAAATAGCAGCAACAGCAAAGAAAAGGAAAATAATATAAGTAAATATTTTGGTTTGATCAATGGTCGCAAAAAGCTGCATGGCGGCGACGGGAATACGACTGACGATACCGACAAAGATAATTAAACTAATGCCATTGCCCAAACCATAGTCGTTTAATTGTTCACCGAGCCAGATGAGGAGAGACGTTCCGGCGGCAAGAGTAAAGACAATCGAGGCAAGCTGAAGCGGATCGGCTGTCGTGGTTAAACCTTGGCGCTGAAGAAGGAAAATAAGGGCGATACCTTGGAGGAAACAAAGAGGAATGGTAAGAAGACGGGTGTATTGGTTAATTTTCTGACGACCATAATCCCCTTCTTTTTGAAGAGCTTCAAGCTGGGGAACAACCATGCCGAGCATTTGGAAAATAATGGAGGCATTAATATAGGGGTTTAAACCAAGAGCCATAATGGAAAAGTTGCCGAGGGTACCGCCAGAAAAAACGTCAAGTAAAGAAAGAAAGGCAGAGCCATTGAATAAACTTTTGAGAGCAACCAGATTAATACCAGGAGCGGGGATGTGGGCAACTAAACGGAAGACAGCGATAACTATGGCAGTAAAAATTAATCGTTTACGAAGTTCTTTGATCTTGAGAAGAGCACGTAGGGGAGCTAATAAATTATCCATTGGTTTTATTTTATCAGTTAGGAGTGAATTTAGTTTAACTTGTTCGCGATTAAGGCAATCTTGTAAACATTATTTCGAGGAGTTTGTTCGAGATTAAGGCCTGCCTTTTTACAGGTGACAAAGAGATTGACGCCCATGGCTTCGGGATTAAAAACGATTTCACCGTGAATTTCCGGGTGGGTCGAGAGATATTCAAATAAAAATTGATTCAATTCGTGACGGATATGACCCTGCCAGTAAAGAGGGTTGCGCAGAGCTCTATCTGTCCAGCTCGGATGATCACGATGGCGAAGCTCTAGATAATCGGCAAAATTAAAGCGGACGGCAGCAATATGAACGTCGGTTGAATAGACATGAGGAAAGAAACGGACATGGGGAGGACAGCCCTCCTTTTTTCCCCAATTGGGGCAGCCATGGGGGTGACGAGGATATGGATCTAGACAGTGGGCGATCATACTGGGATCACAATCGACTTCGACAGGGCCAATGAATATTTTTTCTCTTTCGATATGATCAATTTCTTTCTCGGGAGACATGGTGGAGAGATTTTACACCAGAAAAAACCCGCCCGGTAAGGGTGGGTAATTAATTTAGAATCGGGTAGTGTCGATACCGGCCAGAAGCAGAAATTTGTCGAGGTGACGAACGATGGAACGGATATCCTCTAGATCGATAGAAAAGAGTCCGGGGAGTGGAAGAAGATCGTTATCAACCCAAAAATGTTTTTGAGTGTCCGTAGCTCCGGAGGGTTTGATCGCTAGATGACCGTAGCTGTATCTAACATAGAGTATATTGTCTTTCACGAGTAGATTTTTGTCGCCCAATTTTTCTGTCCCCGACTGAATAGCTAAACTGGCGAGATAGTTAAGGGCGATGAGTAAACCTTCATTGGGCTCGGTAAGGGGACCAGCTTGGACAAGCTTATAATCCATGGTGTTATTCCTCGGAGGAACCCAGCTTTGAAAATCGGTGAAAAAAGATCCAAGCAAAAGCGATAAAAAGAGCGATATCGATTAGTAACACCGGAAATAAATACCATTGGACTAATTGGGTAAGCGGGTGGTACCAAGTTCGGGAAACAGAAAGCGATGGATATTGACCTTCAGTTATTTGACTAACCCTGATGTAGGGAACATTGGTATCTCCGCCTGATTGGAACATTTGCATTTCAACCGGTCCCTTGGTGTTTATGGTTAGGTAATAGAATCCATAGATATTTAGAGGGGTGACTTTTTCCCAACCATCGACCGACGCGCTGCGGTAGCCAAAAGTGAAGGGGTCGAAACTGGAGATGATGATCTTGGCAGGTGAATCGATTTTGGCGAGTTTGCCGACGGAGAAATCACATTCCAAACCTGTGCCTCTGCCAGGATTACAAGATGGTAAGAATTTGGTGACAACCAGGATGACACCCACGATCAGATAGATTATCCATGTGAGAAACAAGAGGCGTTTCATAAGAATCTCCTTTATGGTTTTTGCTTGGAAAAAACAGGTGATTGGCGGGATCTTTGACCAGTCTGGTCTCAATCGTGGTGAGAATCATGTTTCTCCTCAAACTGAATGTTAAGGTTTTCGGATGGCTGAATTATACTGTATTTTGAGGTGTTTAAATAGCAAAACCCACCCTGGTGGGGTGGGAATTTCTGCAATCTGAGGGAAAATTGTGGGGTGGGTGTGGAGTATTTTATTTCCTGTTTTTGGAAAAGCGCCAGGGTTTGATGATGAAACGCCAGATAGTAAAAATGATAAACATGATGCCGCAGAGGACGCCGCAAACGAGAAGGCTAAAAGCAATAAAGCTGTCGATATGGACAAAAATAAAATAGAACAGGATGCCAAAAACAGAGAAGAATCCAGCAATTAGTTGGTTTTGCTTCAAGATATCCACAGAAACCTCCTCAGAATTTTAAGTTACAGGGTATTATATCAGTAAAAACCCACCCGTTTGAGGGTGGGGCGAGTGATCGTTTTAGGATTCGATGGTCTGGATCAGTTTATTCATATGGGAAATATCGAGGACTGCGATAGAGGCGGCCCAGTTATTCCAAAATTTGCCAGCAGGAGAGAGATAGAGGTATCCTCTAACCTGGGACAGATGATATTTTAATCCACTAACAACTACGGAGTCTAAAACCTCATCACTGGAACGGTCTTCTTTGTCGGCCAGGTATTTTAGTGCTTTATAAAGCACGGCTGTGTTGGGACCGTCGAGGATAATCTTTTGTTCTCCAGTGACAGTGTCAAAGAAGGCGACGTTGGGATACCAGTTTGTGACTATGCCTGGCGTGACCATAACCAGGCCCTTTAATAAGGAAAATCTATTGGGGATATCTGACATTTTTCTCTCCTGAAAAAAATTAGTGGAATTGGCTTCACTGTACACGTCAAGACGGTAGTTCGTGGCCGTTGAAGATCTTCGACAAGTCTTAAAATGTCAAGGTGGTAAGTTAGGGTATTCTACCACTATATAGGTTATATTACAACGCGAAACCAGGGACTGGATTGCCGCTCGAGTACGCTCCCTCCATAGGCGGGCGGGCGCAATGAGGAATAAGGAGTTATTTGGAGAAGGTATATTTGCCGCCGGCGGTTTCGATTGCTTTGATGGCTCCAGCTGTGGCAGGAACGTTAACCTCGAGAGCTTTTTCAAGCTTGCCGGTGCGGATGATCTTGAAACCTCTTTTGGCCTCTTTATCGCTGATTTTGAGAGTCTTAATGAGAGAAGCAGAGTCGATAACAGCCTTGTCTTCAAAATACTTAGTAAGAATGTCGAAGTTAACAGTGATGGGCTGAAGATTAATGACCTGGAAGCGGTGCTTGCCTTTGATGAAAGGAGTACGACGGATGATTGGAAGCTGTCCACCTTCGAACCAGAGAGGCATGGTGCCACGGGTTTTTTGACCTTTTTGGCCACGACCAACAGTGTGACCGCCAACTCCGGAGCCGTAGCCACGACCAAGGCGTTTTTTACCGGTTTCGACTGTTTTGGGAAGATTACTTAGGTTCATATGTTTTATTTATATTCTGGATTGCTTCGGCTCGAATACGAGACTCGCAATGACGAGTTGTTATTTGGCTTTGGCTTTAATTTCTTTTAAGAGGATGTATTTCTTGGCTAGAGATTCGACCTGTTTGAGGGCTTTGAAGGTTGCTCTGGCGTTTGAAGTTTTATTGTTTGAGCCTAGGGCTTTACAGACAATGTCGGTAATACCGGCAGCTTCGACGACAGCACGGATAGAGGAACCGGCAATGATGCCTGTACCTTTAGGGGCTGGGCGAAAGAGAACTTTACTGGCACCATACTTGGATATGGTTTCGTAAGGGATTGTACCATTCACCAGAGGAACCTGAACGAGATCACGATTACTAAGGCGGATGGCTTTTTTGATGGCGTCTGCGACGTTTGGAGCCTTGGCCAGACCTAGACCAACCTTACCTTTTTTGTCTCCGGTAACGACTAGGGCTGAAAAGGAAACGTTTGAACCGCCTTGGGTCTTTTTACTGACACGGCGAATTTGAAGAACTTGCTCAAAACCTTCTGGGGCGGGACGACCGCCACCTCTGTTACTATTGTTATTTGTATTTCCTGAGTATGCCATATATTTTAGATTAGAATTTTATACCTGATTCTCTAACAGCTTCAGCTAAGGCTTTGACGCGACCATGGAAACGATAGGAACCGCGATCAAAAACGACATTGGCGACTTTTTTCTCTTTGGCGACTTTACCAAGAAGCATACCAACTTCGGTAGCTTGAGCCACTTTGGTTCCCTTAAAGTTTTTGAGGGACTTTGAGTTAGCGGCAGCGATGACGTTACCATTGGGGTTGATAATCTGGGCTCCGATGTGTTGGTTGGAACGCAATACAGTGAGTCTGGGGAGAGTGGTTCCGGCTAAAAGCTTGGCACGTACGCGGTGCTGTCTTCTGGCCTTAGAGGTTAAGGTGTTTTGAATCATTTTTATTATTAATTTAATTAAGCGGCAGTTTTAGTAGCGGTCTTACCCTGTTTCTTGATAACAACTTCGTCGGAGTAGCGGATACCTTTACCCTTGTAAGGCTCGGGTTTCTTAAGCTCGCGGATATTAGCGGCAACTTGACCAACTAACTGTTTATCTATTCCGGAAATGTGAATCTTGTCTTGACCTTCGACAGTGATGTTAACACCGGGAACTTTTTTGAAGATGACGGGATGAGAAAAACCAAGAGAAAGAGTTAGACCTTCGGGGTTTCCGGCAACGCGGTAACCGGTTCCCTGGAGAAGAAGGTGTTTTTCGAAACCTTCAGTGACTCCAGTGACACAGTTTTGGGCCAAACGACGGGCCAAACCATGAAGAGCACGAACTGAAGGAACGTCGCTGTCGCGAGTGAAACTTAGAACATTTTCTTTTTGTTCAACTTTAATGCCTTCGGGAATAACTGATTCCAGAGTCCCTTTTGGGCCAGTGAATTTTAGCGACCCATCAAGTATTTCTACTTTGACAGTATCGGGAAGATATAGTGGTTTGCGTCCAATGCGGCTCATATATTTTTACCAAATTTGACAAATAACTTCTCCACCGAGGTGTTTTTCCCTGGCAGTTTTTCCTGACATAAGGCCTGAAGATGTAGAGACAATAGTGGTTCCGGCGCCGGATAGGGCTAGAGGGATTTTATCGAAGCCGGAGTAAATACGGACACTGCTCTTACTGATACGTTTGATACCGGTTACGGCAGGAAGATTTTTGTCGAAGTACTGAAGAGTAATGATTAATTTCTTGGCGGGTTTGGTATTTTCAACAGAATAGTCGGAAATATATCCATCAGCTTTTAATAGCTTGACGAGGGATTCGGAAACGATGGTGTGTTTGGCCACCACTGTTTCTTTTTTGGCCATGTAGCCGTTTCTTATGATTGTTAGAAGATCTGAAATTGTATCCATATTATTTTGACATTTTGTAGACACCCGGAAGTTCACCTTTGTGAGCCAATTCGCGGAAGCACAAGCGGCATAATCCGAAGATGCGGATAACGCCACGAGGTCTGCCACAGAGCTGACAACGACGATGGTTTTGAGTCGGATGAGCGGCGAGTCTTTTTGATTTAACGATTTTGCTTGTTTTAGCCATGTTTTGCGGATTTAGATTTCCTTAGTAAAAGGCATGCCGAGAGCGGTAAGAAGCAAGAGAGAAGATTTCGCGTCTTTTGCACTCGTTGAAATAGTAATTTCCAAGCCTTGAATCCTGCCTATTTTATCATACTCGACCTCGGGGAACACGATCTGTTCTGAAAGTCCGAGAGTGTAGTTGCCACCTTTATCGATGGTGGTTCGACTAACGCCCTGGAAGTCTTTGATACGAGGAAGAACAATAGAGGTTAATTTCTGGAAAAAGTCGTACATGCGGTTGCCGCGGAGGGTAACTTTGAGACCAACGACTTCACCCTCACGGAGGTTAAAAGCGGCGATGGAGTGTTTGGCTTTGGTTTCGACCGGAGCCTGGCCGGTGATGGCTGAGATCCAGGTTTTGGTTTTGGCGAGAAGTTCTTTGTCTGTTTTGAACTCTTTCGAGGAGGTATTGAGGGTGATTTTCTCCAATTTAGGAGTAGCCTCGATCGAGGAGAGACCAAGCTCTTTTTGAAGAGCCGGACGGACAGTTTTTAGATAGTTTTCTTTGAGAGTTTGTGTCATTTTTTCTTGGTTTCATTGGTGATAACTTGACGACAAAGGTGACAGACTCTGACTTTGGGGGTTTGGCTGGCGTCGAAACCGACACGAGTAGCTTTGCCACAACTGGGACAAATTAGAGCGACGGAAGCGGTGGAAATGCTCCTCGGAAGAGTGACAATTTGACCGGCTTCATTACCTTTGGCTTTGATGTGTTTTTTGTAGACATTGAGACCTTCGACGAGAACTTTTTGATCTTGAGGAATAATTTTGATAACTTTTCCTGTGCGACCTTTGTCTTTGCCGGCGGTTACTTTTACAGTGTCATTGATTTTAAATTTGAACATATGTTTTTGTTTTAGACAACTTCGGGAGCCAGAGAAGCAATCTTGGCAAAACCGGCATCTTTGACCTCACGAGCAATTGGTCCAAAGATACGAGTGCCAAGAGGCTGCTTACCGGCAATCGAATCAATAATAACGACAGCATTGTCATCAAAACGGACGTAAGTACCATCGTCGCGGCGGGTTTCTTTACGACAACGAACGACAACGGCCTTTACAACTTGTTTGTCTTTGACGGCACCATTGGTGTCGGCGCCTTCGACGGCAGCGGTGACGATATCGCCAACATAGCCGAATCGGCGGTGAGAACCACCGTGGACGAGGATGACTTTGACGAGCTTGGCACCGGAGTTATCGGCGACATTGAGGACGGATCTTAGTTGAATCATAGAACTTTAGTTATTTGCCAGTGTTTATTTTTGCTTATGGGTCGAGTTTCTTCGAGGCGAACACTGTCGCCTTCTTTGGCCCCGATTTCGTTGTGAGCAATATAAGATTTGTTGACCTTAATACGTTTGAGGTATTTGGGGTGAACTTTGAAGTGAACCACGTCAACGACGGCTGTTTTCATCATTTTGGCGCTTTTGACGGTTCCGATTACGTGTTTGGTCATATTATTTATTATTTTGATTTTGCTTCAGAGGCTGGTATACCTTTGGCGGAAGTTAAAAATTGAGCAATTTGGACTTTGGTCTTTTTGTGAGCGTTGGTGTTTTTTTCTTGACCGGCTTTAATTTTTAGTCTAATGTCGGCTAACTTAATTTTTAGCTCTTCTAAAGTAGCGATGGGTGTTTCAGTCTTGGTTTTAGGCATTTTCTTTTTCTATAAATTTGGTTCTAACGGAAATTTTGTGGCTGGCAAGACGAATAGCTTCAGCGGCGACTTCTCGAGAAACTCCGGAGAGTTCCATTAGGATTTGACCGGGTTTGACGACGGCAACGTAAGCTGAAACATCAGATTTACCGGAACCCATACGAGCACCAGGGGTTTTCCAACCAATTGGTTTGTGAGGAAAAACTCTAAGGAAGAATTTACCGACACGTTTGGTGTGGTGAGTGATAGTGCGACGGGCGGATTCGATTTCGGCAGCAGATAACCAGCCGCAGGTTTCGGCTTTGATGCCGAAATCTCCATAGGCTAAGAAGTTACTACGTGTGGCAACACCACCCATAGAGCCTCTAAATTCTTTTCTATATTTGCGTCGAGCTGGTTGTAGCATATTCTTTTAGTCTTTTTGTTTTTAGATGATGATATCTCCGGTATAAATCCAGACTTTAATTCCAACATAGCCTGAGCGGGTCAAAGCGGGCTTTTCGACATAATCAATGTTGGCACGAAGAGTTTGGGTAGGGATACGACCCTGTTTGAATTTTTCGGTGCGGGCAATTTCGGCTCCATCGATACGACCGGCAAAAACAATTTTTACACCTTTGGCACCGGCAGCCATAACTTTTTCGATGGCTTGGTTGGCAGCACGACGGAAAGGATAGCGATGTTCAAGCTGATTGGCAAGACGATCGACAATAATACCGGCTGAGAGCTCAGGATTTTTGATCTCCATAGGGTGAAGATTAACTTTGATGGCGTTTTTGGCTTTGAGATCAATTTTAAGAAGTTTTTCAACGTCTTTTTTGAGCTGTTCCAAAGAGGAGCCACCGCGGCCAATGACGACACCGGGACGGGAAACGTACATAAAGATATCAATAGTGTTGATACTGCGTTTGATTTCAATGGTAGTGATTCCGGCAAGCTTTAGCTTGTCTTCGAGGAAACGGCGAATACTGTTGTCTTCGAGAACAAACTTAGCGTAGTTTTTGAAACTACTAAACCAGACGGATTTTGTTGGAAAGATGTATCCGGTTCTAAATATGGTTGGATTTACTTTTTTACCCATGTTATTTTGTTTTTTTAGTGGCGACTACTTTTTCTTTTTTGATTTCAACTTTTTTGGTTTCAACTTTGGGAGCTATAGCCTTCGGAGCAACGACGTTTGAGGCTTTAACTCTTAAGTTCAAAGTGAGGTGAGAAGAAGTTCTCTCGTAAGGTTTTGTACGACCGCGTCCACCAATGTGAGCGCGCTTGATGACTCTGCCTTTGGTGGCAAAAGCGGAATCGATAATCAAAGAATCGGGAGAGAGCTGTTTTGTGGATACGGCATTACCAATGGCTTGTTTTATGAGCTTGGCAATGGGATCTGAGGCTCTTTTTTGGATAACTTCCAATTGCTTGATAGCAAGAAGAGCAGGTCTGCCAACTAAAGCCTTAAGAATAAGGTTGGTTTTTCGAGGCGAAGACAAGACGTGACTTGCTCTGGCGACGATGAGGGTTTTGTTTTCTTTATTAGTAGTAGCCATATTCTTTTAAGTTTTGGTTAAGAGTCTCTTGACGATACGTCCATGTCCACGGAAGTTTCTGGTGAGAGAAAATTCTCCGAGGCGGTGACCAACCATGTCTTCGGTGATGAAAACATCTTTAAAGACTTTACCGTTGTGGACAGAAAAAGTGTAGCCAACAAATTCCGGAGGGATCTGTGAAGATCTGGCCCAGGTTTTGATGGGTGTTTTTGTCCCCGAGTTTTTCAGCTTCTCGACTTTGGCGATGAGCTTCTCGTCAACATATGGTCCTTTGATGGTACTTCTGGACATAATTAATGGTTATAGCGATGTTTAATAATTGATTTATTACTGTATTTCTTTCTGTCTCTGGTTCTTTTACCCAAGGTTCTCTTTCCCCATGGAGATTTAGGAGACTTCATACCGATTCCGGAACGACCTTCACCACCACCATGAGGGTGAGATCTTGGGTCTTGAGCGACACCACGAACAGTGGGACGAATACCCATGTGTCTGCTACGACCGGCTTTACCGAGGATTTCTTCTTTGTGATGTTCGTTGGTTAAGACTCCAATGGTGGCTTTGCATTCGCCTTTTAAGACGCGAATTTCACCTGAGGGAAGCTTGACAGAAACTAAGTCACCTTCTTTGGACTGAACAGTGGCAGTGTTTCCGGCAGAACGGACCATCTGAGCACCTTTTCCGGGAGTGATTTCCAGATTATGAATCTGAATACCAATAGGGATATTTTTTAGAGGTAAGCAATTTCCGGTTTTGATTTCGGCGGTTTCGGAACTGACGATGACGTCTCCGACCTTGAGGCCCAAAGGAGCCAAGATATAGTCTTTGACACCATTTCCGTAGACTAAAAGAGCAATTTCGGCGGTACGATTTGGATCGTATTCGATCGATGCAACCTTAGCAGTAAGCGCAACATTACGCTTCCAGTCAATATGACGGAGGAAACGAGTCTGCCTACCACCTTGATGGCGAACTGTTATTTTACCAGAATTATTTCTTCCTGACGACTTAGGATTAATTTTTCTTAGTGTTTTGGGTGCTGTAGTCTTCATAGTATTTATGATTTAAGGGCGGTAAAGAGATCAATCTTCTGACCGGCTTTAATTTTTACAATGGCTTTTTTACTGGTAGGCAAATTGATATGGCGGCCGGTTTTGCGAGATTTTGCAGGTCTGGCGCCATTTTTAACAGTGTTGATACTGAGAACGTCAACTTTGAATAAGTCTTCGACAGCTTTTTTGATCTGATATTTACTGGAAGCCGGATCGACTTGGAAGACATATTTATCAAGAGCGGCCAGTGAATAACTTTTCTCGGTAACGACCGGGCTAATGATGGTATTTTGGTGAATTAAAGGTGTAGACATAGTTATTTGGCTTTAGGTGTTAAAACAGTTTTTAGTCTTTCAACTAGATGGGCGTAGGCACTGGGGGTGATAACCAGTTTGGGACTTTGAACTACTTTGTAAACATTTAATCGATTGGCCGAAAGTAAAGTGATGTTATCCAGATTTCCAATAGCCTTAAGGGTTTTGGGGTCTTCTCTGAAGTGAACAAGTCCGAGTTTGTCGGTTCCGAGGGCCTTTAGAGCAGACTTGGAAGAATTATCTTTGATGAACGAGGTGTCCAATAGGGAAAGTCGGTCTTCTTTTTTGTAGAGAGAAAGAGCACCAAGAAGAGCTTTGATCTTCATCTTTTTGTTGAGGGATTTGTTGGCGAGCTTGAGGCCACGGGGACCAAAAACTACACCTCCACCAACATAGATTGGGGCGGATTTGGCGCCGTGACGGGCATTTCCGGTACCTTTTTGTTTGTAGACTTTCTTTTTGGTGAACTCAACTTCTCCACGGGTTTTGACCTTGGACATACCGACGTGAGAGTTTTCCTGATAAACGTAGATGGCTTGAGCCAAAAGAGAGGGAGAAACTTCCAGGTTAAACACCGAAAGATCGGGAAGACTGGTTGTTTGAACTTTTTTAGTAGCCATAGTTATTTAATAGTGATCTTGGTAACGGCACCGCGGCCACCAGGAATGGCGCCGGTGATTTGAAGAACGCCTGTGGTGGCATCGAATGAATGGATTTTCAAGTTTTCAATGGTGACATTTACATCACCCATGTGGCCGGCCATGCGTTTGCCTTTGACGATTCTACCAGGGGTAGTACCTCGTCCTATTGAACCAGGAGCACGTTCTCGGTCTGATTGACCATGAGTTTTAGGACCACCGGCAAAGTGCCAGCGTTTGACGACGCCCGAAGTGCCTTTACCTTTTGAAGTAGCAGTAATATTCACGATTGTCCCGGGAACTAGAATTTCCGCTAAATTGTAATTGGCAGTTTCTTCTCCGGATACTTCTCTAATTATTCTGGGGTTAAGACCAATTCCGGCCTTTTTTAAGTACCCAGCGACTGGTTTATTGGCTTTCTTTTTTGTGCCAATGCCCATAACTGAGGCCTGATATCCGTCTTTTTCGATAGTTTTTTGAGAAATGAGCACATGAGGATCTACCGAGAGAACGGTCAAGGGGATCCGCTTACCTTCGACGAAGGTCTGAGTCATACTCTGTTTGGTTGCGTATACTTGTTTCATTTTTTTATTAATATTGTATTCACATATTTACGTCGCTTGCTTCGGAAATGAAAATTTTATTTTCACTTCGCTCGCTTCGCTAGTAATTAGATAATCCACCCCGATTATCGGGGAAACCGAAAACCGGAAAGGAGGAGTTTTAGTTATTTAAAGATAGCGACATTATGATTACATCTTGATCTCGATTCCAACACCGGCGGGAAGATCAAGGTGCTGAAGCGAATCAATAGTCTTATTGGTAGGATTCACAATATCGATCAATCTTTTGTGAGTGAGGATAGCGAATTGTTCTCGGGAATCTTTGTCGGTATGAGGAGAAGCAGTGACAACGATAACCTTCTTCTTGGTAGGCAGTGGGACGGGACCAACCACCTGGGCGCCGGAAACTAAAGCTGCCTGAATGATTTTCTTGGCTGCTTCATCGATAACACGATGATCGAAGGATTTAAGTTTGACGCGGATGCGTGGTTGGTCTGTCATTTTTTCAAGAAGGTAAAGGTGCTAATTTTCTAAGACTTAAGCGATGATTTTGGTAATAACTCCAGCGCCGACAGTCAGACCACCTTCGCGGATAGCGAATTTTTGGCCGTCAGTCATGGCGATTGGTTGAATAAGTTCGACACTCATTTTGGCGTTGTCACCAGGCATAATCATTTCGACACCTTCTGGGAGTTTGACCTCACCAGTAACATCTGTGGTGCGGATAAAGAATTGAGGTTTGTAGCCAGTGAACATAGGAGTGTGGCGGCCACCTTCATCTTTGCCTAGGATATAAGCTTCAGCTTCGAATTTGGTATGAGGAGTGATGGAACCAGGTTTGGCCAAAACTTGACCTCTTTGGACATCTTCTTTTTCGATACCTCTTAATAGAAGTCCGACGTTATCACCTGCTTGACCCTGCTCGAGCTGCTGGTGGAACATTTCAACACCGGTAACAACTGATTTACGAGTATCTCTGATACCGACAATCTCAATTTCATCACCGATTTTGACGACTCCAGCTTCAATACGACCAGTGACGACAGTGCCACGGCCTTTGATGGAGAAAACATCTTCAACAGGCATGAGGAAAGGTTTATCAAGATCGCGAACCGGGGTAGGAATCCAAGTGTCGACAGCATCCATGAGCTTCATGATACCTTCTTGGGCTTCTTTATCACCTTCAAGAGCTTTTAGAGCCGAAACTCTAATGATTGGGGTGTCTTCTTCGAAACCATATTTCTTCAATTTTTCACGAATTTCCATCTCGACGAGCTCAATGAGCTCAGGATCGGAAACAGCGTCAATCTTGTTTAAAGCGACGACCAAACGTGGAACGTTAACTTGGCTAGCGAGCAAAAGGTGTTCGTTGGTCTGAGGCATAGGACCATCAGTGGCAGCGACGACCAAGATAGCACCATCCATCTGAGCGGCACCGGTGATCATGTTTTTGATGTAGTCGCGGTGACCAGGACAGTCAATGTGGGCGTAGTGACGGAGCTTGGTTTCGTAAGGGACGTGGGAAATTTGAATTGTAACTCCACGCTCTCTCTCTTCAGGAGATTTATCAATTTGATCAAAAGGAAGGGCTTCTGCAAGTCCTTGAGCAGCCAAGGTGGTAGTAATAGCGGCAGTTAATGTGGTCTTACCGTGGTCAACGTGACCGATAGTACCGATATTAACGTGGGGTTTGGTTCTTTGGTATGTAGCCATTTTTTATTAATTTTTATTAATTTTTGATAATATGCGTTTTAAGCCTATTTATTTTAGCAGATTTTACTCTATTACGCTGGATTTTTCAATAACTTTGCGGCGATGCTATTGGGAAGTTCCTGATAATGACTTGGTTCCATGTAATAACTGGCACGTCCGGCGGTTAAAGAACGGATAGCGGTGGAGTAAGCAGAGAGCTCGGAAAGAGGAACTGTCGCCGTAATGACACGAGCATTACCACGTTGAGTTGTACCACCGATTTGGGCACGTCTGGCTGATAAGTCTCCAATAATGTCACCCATGTTGGCTTCAGGAGTAGTGACTTCAACCTTCATAATTGGCTCGAGAATGACCGGACCGGCTTGCTTAACGGCGTCTTGAACAGCCATAGAACC
This sequence comes from Candidatus Collierbacteria bacterium, assembly GCA_903886255.1. Lineage (GTDB taxonomy): Bacteria > Patescibacteriota > Microgenomatia > UBA1400 > MFAQ01 > UBA2277. The sequence continues at coordinate 26,004 of CAISLM010000073.1, read as the reverse complement.
GGCAATCTTGAAGGACATTTCGGAAGAGTCGACTTCGTGGAAACTTCCATCGACGACGGCGACATCAAGATCGACTAAGGGGAAACCGGCGATAACACCATTGTCGAGACATTCGCGGACACCTTTTTCGATTGGGTTAATGAATTCTCTCGGAATGGAACCACCGACAATTTTATTGGTAAAGGTAAATCCCTCGCCACGGGGTTTGGGAGTAACCACTAAGATACAGTGACCATATTGACCACGACCACCGGATTGGCGAATATATTTCCCTTCACCCTTGGCTTCTTTAGTAATGGTTTCGCGGTAGGCAACTTGAGGAGCACCGGTCGTTGCGTCGACTTTGAATTCGCGGCGAAGACGTTCAACCAAAACTTCCAGATGAAGTTCACCCATGCCGGCAATAACTGTTTGACCGGTTTCCTGATTGGTTTTGATTTTGAAAGTAGGATCTTCTTCGGAAAGGCGACTAAGAGCCAGATCGAGCTTTTCTTGATCGGCTTTGGTTTTTGGTTCAATGGCAAGAGAAATAACCGGCTCCGGGAAATCGATTGATTCAAGAACTATTGGTTTTGATTCATCACATAAAGTGTCTCCGGTTTTGGTGGATTTTAGACCAACAATGGCGACTATCTCACCTGCTTTGGCTTCATTTATTTCTTCACGAGTGTTGGCGTGCATCAAAACCAAACGGCCAAGGCGTTCGCGAACAGATTTACTGGCGTTAAAAACAAATGAACCGGCGGTGATTTTTCCGGAGTAAATACGGACATAGGTTAGTTTTCCAACATGAGGATCGGCTTGAATTTTGAAGGCAAGACCGACAAATGATTCATCCGGGCTGGGTTTTCTTGTTTCTTCTTCTTTGGTTTTGGGGTTGATACCGACAGTGTCTTTGATATCAAGAGGGGAAGGTAGGAAATCGACGACAGCATCGAGAAGAGGCTGAACACCTTTGTTACGAAGGGATGAACCAGGGAAAACAGGAACAATTTCGTTGGCAATGGTGGCTCTACGAAGAGCAGTTTTGAGATCTTTCATAGAAGGTTCTTCACCATTTAAGTATTTTTCCATTAAAGCTTCGTCTGTTTCAACAATTGACTCGATGAGCTTCCCTCTTTCACTTTCACAATCGGCTTTCATGTCTTCCGGAAAACCTTCAGTCACATCATATTTGGCTCCGGTTTCGTCGCCTTGCCAGATAATAGTTTTTCTTTCCAAAAGTAAAACGATACCCCTAAAAGTGTTTTCAACACCAATGGGGAGAGCAAGAATGGCAGTTTTGGCACCGAGTTTTTCGTGAACGTCTTTGATTGTCGCCATAAAATCGGCGCCTAAGACATCCATCTTGTTAATTAATGCAATACGAGGAACTTTGTATTTGTCGGCTTGGCGCCAAACAGTTTCGGTTTGAGACTGAACTCCACTTCCGGCATCAAGAACAATAATGCCTCCATCAAGAACACGGAGAGAACGTTCAACTTCGGCAGTGAAGTCAACGTGGCCGGGAGTATCGATAATGTTGAAACGGAAGTCTTCTTTGAAATTTGCATCGGGTAAAACTGGGGTCCAGAAAGTGGTGGTGGCGGCGGAAACGATGGTAATACCACGTTCGCGCTCTTGGTCCATCCAGTCCATCTGAGTATCGCCTTCATCAATATCTCCAATTTTGTAGGTTTTACCGGTATAGAAAAGAATACGTTCAGTGGTGGTGGTTTTGCCGGCATCGATATGAGCAATAACTCCAATGTTTCTAACGCGGTCGAGTGGGACTTGTTTTGAGACGGCTGTAGCCATACTTTTTAAGTTTTTCTTTAATTATTTATTTTGACGAGATAAACCTGACCAAAAGGCCAGAATTTACACAAGGCTAATTTTACCATAGTTTAGGCGTGGAAGTGGAAATGATGTTACTCTATTACGCAGAGACAGTAACGGGAAGGTAAAAAAATGGGTGATCTTTCTGTCCAGGATGTTTGAAAAATTAATTTCATTCCCATCTTTTTAATAGTAGATTTCCAGACAGTGTCTTTTAAATAAGGGTGTTGATAGAATTCCCAGTTGCCAATGTTGTCATTAAACGACACGATCTTTTTTTCGAATTCGTTCCGATATGTATCCTCAATAAAAACGACTCTCTTGGCACATCTTTTGGCTTCTTTTAGAACCTCAAGGGGTTCTTTGCAGTGGTGCAAAACATGAACAATTACAGCCGTATCAAAGGAATTATTTTTAAATGGCATTTTATTACCATCATAAAGAGTGGCCTTTAAATCTTTATAAATACTTAAGTCAGCAACATCGATGCCTTCAACTTTGTATCCTGAGTTGACCATTAATTTGGCAACAGTGCCGGCGCCAAAACCGACGTCTAAAAGATTTTTTCCTTTAATATATGGCTTTACCCTATTAAAGACAGACTTTGCTTTTTGTGTCGAATACCATTCGACAAATTTTCCCCAACTAATTGTGGAGCTGTTATCTTTGTAACTTAAGTTTTTGACGTTTTTGACTAGGAATGGTACAGGCATGTCATAAAGTATAACAAATAAAGTTTTAAAACTATCAAACTTTATTTTTTGAGCGGATCAGGGCTGATGGCTGCGAGAAGGAAAGATTTTTTATCGTTCTCCCATTTCAAGGTATAACTATATACTTGATCGCCACCCTGGCGTGACTTTGCCCTAACAATCACAAGGTCAACTTTATCGGCGCTTATGCGATAACCGCCGTCAACACTAGGCGGGTAACTCCTATCGGAATCTCGGACATCAATCCAGCTATAGTTTGTATCAGGATCAGTTGAGTAAGGCTCGCGCATCTTGGAAGCTTTGATACCAACTGCTTTGGAGATATTTAAAAAACCATCAGTATCCAGACTAATAACCGCTCCGTAATTGTTGACGCAACGAAACTCCGGATTCTCGTTCAGTTCGGAAATTTGATAAGTTTGATATCCTTCGACAGGCCCTCCTGTGCCACGACCGATGGTGATGGGACCTTCTGTGAGGGGAATTGAGTCGCCGATAGTGATGCGATTAAATGTTTCTTTGTTTTCTTCTTTTATTTCGGAGGCTGGCTTAGCAGCCGGACCTATCGGTCCAGATTCCCATTTTCTCTGATATAAGTTATATACACCAATTTCTGTATATCCCGATGGTCCTGTGTGTTTATCTGAGTCCATATGTTGATATTATTGTAATCGTTTGAAAAGTCAATGAATACTTTATGAGTTTTTCAAAAGCTATAATGCAGTGGTAAATGATTTTCCTGACAAAAATTACTAAAATATCTTCGGAAAATTCCGGATATCCATTTTCCGTTCCGACAATTGGAGGTTTGAAATCGATTAACTTATCGTCACCAATTACATTTCTGGTTGGTGAAAATGGCACAGGTAAATCAACTTTCTTGGAAAGTTTGGCAGTGGCAGCCAATTCTCATACCATTGGCGAAAAATCACTTGACCAAGATAATACTCTTTCTCCTTCAAAGTTATTGGCCGAAAATCTTAAACTATCATGGAAAATCCGAACACACAAAGGTTTCTTTGTCCGGAGTGAAGATGTCTTTGGATTTACAAAATATTTGGCAAAAACAAAAATCGGACTGGATAAAAACGCGGATCGTTTTAGCAAGAAATTTTCGGGGTATGGACAAAAACTAGCCGTTGGCGCTGTTTTGGGACAGAAGCAATCATTCGAAAACCGATATGGCGCAGATCTTGATGCCAATTCTCATGGAGAAACTTTCTTAAAAATATTCCAATCGCGGTTTGTTCCGGGCGGACTTTATCTTCTGGATGAACCGGAGACTCCGCTCTCATTTAACAGCCAACTGGAATTAGTTTTGATGTTGCGCGAGATGATTAAAAAGGACGCGCAATTTATCATCGCCACCCACTCCCCGATTCTTACCACCCTACCGGAAGCAACAATATATTCTTTCGACAACAACACAATTCATCCAATTAAATATAAAGATATCGAATCTTTTCAACTGATGCGAGATTTCCTCAATAACCCTGAGGTATTTTTGAAAAATCTTTAGAGAAAATATTTAATCCTCCAGAAGGCTAATTACTCACGCTAATCGAGGTTGGACCGCAAATATCTCCAAACCACATCACTCCATCTTGAAGCATTTGCCAGCGACTGGAATAAGTTCCCGGGGTAGTAGGAGCCTTTATCTGAAAAGTAAAATTTTGTGTTCCGCCAGAGTTAGTAGTTGTAGGCAAAGCCACCCTTCCAAGCCCCCAGACTTGATTGTCCTGCGGACTTTGGGAACCTAATTTATATGGTTTGGCGGCATTGATATTCCAGCTGACGTCACCGACATTCTTAAGAGTGACAGTCACGGTCTTTGATGCACCGGGGGCAATTTTGGTAGGAATTGTAGTGGAAACACATTTTGCACAAGTAAGAGAGGAGGAAAATGTAGGTTTAACTTTAAGAATCTTGTTAAAAACTGATTCCTGTTTAACGACACCCTTGCTATCCACTAACTGCCACTTGATCCACCCCCATTTGTTGCTGTAATAAAATCTTTCAAAATCTCCGTAATAATCGTATTTAAGGACAATAACATCTTGTGTTCCCAAGTCTCCGCCGGCGTTGTAATTAGGGATATGTTGTTCAAGTGTCATGGTATAGGGAAAGGTGCTTGAAGTGGTGCGGGAACAGTTTGAATAATTGACAATAGCATTGTTCGCAACAACAATTTTTTCTCCAACTTTCATGGATCTTTTCATCCACATTCCCGGAGAAAATGTATAGTAAGCGTTGGGGGCACCACTTCTATCTTCCTTTAAATAGATATAGTTTGAATCCCAAGAATATTTTTCGTAATTGGTTGGCAAAGAAAATTTAACATAGTAGGCTGTTTGGCCACTAACCACCTGGCCCAAGGAACCTCCTACATCTACCAACTCTATACTTGGGTTTTTACTAACAAAATAATTTAAGGTGTTAATTGTTTCTGCGGCTGCTTGAACTTTATCTATTAAATTTGAATTTTTTAAGTAATTAATACCCAAGAATGATATGACACCAAGAGCTGTAACAACAGATAACGATATGAAAGTCTTAATTTTTGGGATATTCATATTTTAAGAATATATTAAATTCAGCTACATTACAATGAAAAATGGATAATTTGTTGTAGAAAAATCACAAAACGTCTTGCCTGTTGAACTAAAAGTGTGGCGTTAGGGTCAATCGGTGAATTTGGGCAATTTAAACTATAGAGCAATCTTCTGAGAAACAGTCTGTGAAGCCTTGATTTCAACGTCTTTGGTCCATTTTTCTCCCGTACCATCATAGGTACTGACTTTTAAATCGTAAATTCCCGGCGTTAACTTAAATTCATATTCGGCAGTAAACATACCGGCACAGGCGGTTTCGGTTTCGGTTTGACCCTGGGGGTAGACGCAAATATCACTGGCCTGGGTCGATTCTCCGGAGGCATTAACAACATCTACCTTCAAATTGCCTTCGGCAAAGGAAACAATTTTATTGACGATTTTTCCGTCTGCAATTTCGATATTTTTTAGCCAGGTTTCGGCCGAGGTGCCGCCGTTGGTAACCTTTATATCGTAAATTCCGGATTTAAGAGTAAATCCAAAGTCAGTGGCGTACATACCGGCACAGGCGGTTTCGGTTTCGGTTTGACCCTGGGGGTAGACGCAAATATCACTGGCCTGAAGTGGTTTTCCATCGGCACCAATAACCGACACATTAAAATTGGGCTGGGTGGTCGCTTTTTCGACAATTTGCTGCATAGCCGATAAAAATTCAGTGGAATTGTTGGCTCCAACGACTTGGCCTTTAAAAGGATCAGCGATACATTGCAACGTTCCGAGTTCAGTCTTACTCATACCAAAACCAACAACTTGCATTTTATTGATCACACCACCGGCCAGTAGAGCTTTGGCGGCGGCGCAGGGATCTCCACCACAGCTTTCCAAACCATCGGTGACTAAAATTACCATTTTGTCACCGGGAATTGTTTTGTTGAAATCCTTAACTGATTCGGTTAGCGAATACGATATGGGGGTACTTCCCAATGGTTTTAAATTAACAACTTTTGATTTCATCTGGTCGGCATTAATTTTGCCCATAGGAAACTCCAAGACCGAGTTAGTACATTCTTTATTTTGATGGCCGTAAATTCTGAGAGCTACCTGCAAATTATCTTTGGTTTTTAGCTCGTCAATGATTTTACCGATAGATTCTTTGGCTATATCAATTTTTGATTTGCCTTCGACCAACCCGACCATGCTGCCTGAATCATCCAAGATTAGCTCTATTTGGGTCAATTTTGTCTGTGGTGCAATAGTAGTGTTTGTTGGAGTGACTGTCTCATTCGAATCTGCCGGAGAAGTTGAATTCGTATCTGGAGACAAGAGAATAGCATTGGGTGAAACTGATTTTGTAATGGTACAACCACTAAGTATTATGGCGGTGGAAATGATGGCTGAAAGTAACAATAATTTTTTATTCATTAAAACAATAGTTGATGACTTGTCTGCAGTATTATAACCTCAAAAGGAGATAGGTTTAAAAAGAGAATTTTAAAAATATTCCAGATCTTCTTTAGAAACATTCTTTAGCTTGACTGCTTTCGAAATCAATTTGTTATATATTTCTTCAAATTCAGTATCGTCCTCGACTTTCATTTCCTCCGAATAGGCTCGATCGAAGAATTCGTCACTAAATACAAAATTCCGATTGTTGTGTTCCTCAATCATCCAATGCTTTGTTAATCCTGCTAGCCTTCTGACGCTACTCATAGTTACACCTTCGGGGAGTTGATCTGCCGGAATCGCTCTTAGGTCAAGAAGCTGTCTAAGAAACTCCAGCTCTATTTCTTTTTTGCTGGCTTTGTCAAGACCAAGGGCAAGATAAAAAGCCGGAATATTATTCAGTTTCCATTTCCAGATTTCAGCATCTTTAATCGAACCTTTTCCATATTGTTTAATAAATTCAATTTCAAGAAGTAGAGCTTTTATTAGTAGTTTTGGTTTTACCGATTCCCAATTAACGGTAGTGATTTCAGTATCATCTTCGTAATTATCTGTTTCATATTTGGTTGGACGGATGACCTTTTCCTCCATATCTTGTATAGCACGTCGAGAAAAATACAATTTATTCCCATATAGGAAAACTTCGTTTATCGTAAAGTCTCTTGAATGAAAATATTCAATAAGACTACCTTTGAAACCAACTTTCTCGACTTTACCGTTTTGAAGAAAAGATTCTTCCAGTTCGTGTCTTTTATCAAAATCAGGATTGAGATCAATAATTCCCTCAACGTCGATATCAATGGCGCGAGGAGACTTTTCGCCAAGAAGTTCTAATAATGCTCCCCTAGCTACTCCTCCGGTAATTCCGAATCCTTTGGGTAAAAATGGTAAATATTTGACATAATCCGCAATAGAATCCAATGAAGTCATAAAGATATCTTTACCCGGGTCCTGTTGCGATTCTTTAAGGCCAAAGTTACCTGCATTGTAGGAATGGGAAATAACTTCTTCGGACTTTTTCCGAGGAAGTAATATTTCTTCATTATTTATCTCCATAAAGGAATTATACGTAGTTACTGTCGAATATTTCTACTCATAAATATATCACCTCCGTGAGCGGCGATCGAAGACACTGTGGGCAGTATGGCGGCCATGACTGTCGTGAGATTGTCCTTTATGGTAGTGATTGTGGTTTGAAGAATTTCGTAAAAGTTCAGGGGCGATAGCTTGGAGCCATTCGCGTTTGACTTCCAAACAATTACAGGCATAAGTTTTACCTTGAGGGTTGGTAAAAATTTCGTCGGAAACTAAATACGCCCCATCATGGAAAGACCGGTTGAAAAAGACAGAACCGGGATGAATGTTGATGTCGTTTTTGGTGCCGTCGACTTTAGAAAGAGAGTAACCGCGGGAAACTCTCATTAAGTTTCCAATGAGACCGGCAGTAACAGCTTTGCCAATGGCGTCTTTGTTGATTCTAACTCGGGTGTTTTCATCAATAGAAATCCCCTGCTCGGCAAGAACGTCGAGAAGTTCGAGACGGACATTTTTGGCTTCTTCCAGAGATTTTTCGTTTAAATAGTTTTTCTTTGCCCATTCGCTGTCGTAACCGCTTTGGACATAGGCTTTCCAAACATTGAGAATAACAACAAAATCTGAATCTTTGTCGGTTTTAAATTGATCATGAAGACGATCAGCATCTCTTTGTTCGTCCAGGTCTGTTGGTCTTATGAAAATAGTTTTTCCATCCAAGAAAGAGGCAATGACACAGATTTCATTAAGACAGTTTAAGTTTGGATTCATCGCTTCGATGACCATGCGGCCAAGCCGTGGTTCCAAACCCAGCTGCACCATCAGCTCACCAATATCGGTCAGCTCTCCATCGTCGTCCAGAGCTCCAAGAAGATGAAGAGTTTCTTCGGCTTGAGCAACGGCGTTCCTATCGGGGCGATCTATGAAGTCAAAATCGGCGGCGTTGTGGATACCAACTTTTTTCATGGCCAAAACTAGCTGGGCAAGATTGGAACGTTGGATTTCTGGAGTTTGATACTGGGGACGATTGCGAAGACTTTCTTCAGTAAATAAGCGATAGCAGTATCCGGGGGCAGTACGACCGGCACGGCCTTTGCGCTGATCCAGTCCACTGATGGCATGATGGGCAAGAACAAGCTGCTCTATGCCTGTCGTTGAATTAAATTGGGTTTGTTTGATGACACCGGAGTCGATAACGTGAATAATTCCGTCGATTGTGACTGAAGTTTCAGCGACATTGGTGGCAACAATTATTTTTCTTTTTTTAGAAGTTAAAAATATTTTGTCCTGATCTTCGGGACCAAGCTCTGCATGAAGAGGAATAATTTCGGCAGTACTTTCACCGATAGTGGCCTTAATTTTTTCAATGGTGTCACAAATTTCTTTTTTCCCGGGCATAAAAACAAGGATGTCACCTTCGACGTGATTGCTAACAATCTGACCAACTTTTTCGGCAGCGCCTTTGGTGAAATCATAATCGCCCGCAGTTTCCGACTCGTAAAAAACCTCGACGGGAAACATTTTCCCAGGAATTTCCAAGGAGTTGTTAGTATTATCGAAACCAATATATTGAGAAAATTTATTTCTTTCTATGGTGGCTGAGGTGACAACAATGCGGACCGGCTCTATTCCTGCATCAAGCCGACGTTCGTTGACGTCTTTGAGAAGGCCAAGGCAAAGATCGATATTGAGGGTTCTTTCGTGAGCCTCATCGATCATGACAATGGAGTATTCCATGAGCAAGGGATCGAATTGAATTTTCCTGAGAAGAATTCCGTCAGTCATAAAAGTAATATCAGTATGAGGTTGAGTGACATTTTCAAAACGAATATTGTAACCGACTCTTTCCCCTACAGTGCAACCCATCATGTCGGCGACCCGGGCAGTAACACTTCTGGTTGCAACTCGTCTGGGTTGAGTGACGGCAATACCACCTTTTAATTTCAATTCGTCTCTGAGCTCGAGAAGGAGTGGGGGCAAGCAAGTGGTTTTTCCGGAACCGGTTTCTCCAATGAGAACAAAATTGGGATGTTGCCTAATTTCGCGGCGGATTTGGTCTCTTAATCTGGCTACAGGAATATGATTTACGGCATCAAGAGTTTCTTCGGGTGAACGATCAGATGGCGATATTTTTTCCGGTTTAACTGACATTTTTTGTTTTTTGATTATTTTGACTAGAATCTTAGGTTCACCCATGCCGGGTAAGGATAACATAAAAAGAGCCCCGCCGTGGCGGAGCTCGTGATGATTATTCAGGTTCAGAGGGAGGGTTGGGCATGTCCGGACCGGGATAGAAAATGGCTTTTTGGGCCGGGGTCATTCCGGCAGATGGCGAAACATCACTTTCTTGGGGTTGTTCTGCCGTATCGGACTCGGGTGGCTTTTGTTTTGGATCTGTTTGCATTTTTCTCCTTTAGACTTCTTGGTTCGGGATCGGATGAACTGATTGACCACAAGCATTTTGTTCGTGATTCCAAAAGGCGCAGGCTGTTTTGGTACAGGCGCTCAAAGCATCAATAGGAACAGTGAGATTTTCAATGGAAACTTTGGCGGTAAGAACTCCTTGATGCGAAATAATCGCATTTAGAATAGCGCTTTTTATCAATGGACAGGTTGCCATATTTTTATTCCTCCTTAAGGTGCAAGATGCCGTGAATTATATCAGGAAGGCTTTATAAGAATGTCTGAGCACAGAAATGCAATGAACAAAAAGATGGTGATGAATGCGGCCAGGGAGATTAATGATGGGTGATTCCGGAAGCCGATTGCGACACTGATGAGGGCGGGCGGAAAAATGATGACCGGCAGGCTGACAAAGTTTAACAATCCGGCGACGGCACCAAAGCCACAAGACAGTGATAAGAATGCGTTGTAAATCAGTCTTTCTCCCTTTGATTTTGAATAATAATCAACGATCAGCCTAATACCATAAAGTGTAGTCAGAAGGCCGATTAAAGCGATTCCGCCGAAGACAATAAATGACCAGATGTTGGGATTATCGGCAACGCCGTCAATGAGTAACAGATGACGAATCTCCAGCATTGCATAGGCAGAATTGGGAATGAAAAGAAGACCGGCATAACTAGCAAAATAATCCCAGATCCTCATTCCGTGACCAATTTTGGGCATGAGTTTATGTTTGATAAGAATAAAAAGAGGAATTACCCAAAAAGCGTAAATTAATTCCCCCAAAAGGGAGACAATTTGGTGACCTTGAAAGACTCCCATTTGACCTCCTCATTTGTTTGGAAAAGGGCTAGAACAATTATGGGATATTATACTATGAGCCTTTTAGGAAAGCAATTGATACAAAAAGCCCCGCCATGGCGGGGCTTTTTGAGAATTAGTAAATTCAATTTACCAGCGGAAGTGGGCAAAGGCCTTGTTGGCCTCGGCCATTTTGTGGACGTCCAATTTTTTCTTGATGGCGGCACCGGTGTTTTCGTGAGCTTCAATAATTTCAGCAGCGAATTTATCGGCTAAAGTTCTGGTTGGGTTATTGGATCTGGCCTTAGCGGCATTTAATACCCAACGAACAGCGAGAGAGTCACGGCGTTCGGGACGGATAGGGGTAGGAACCTGGTATGAAGCTCCACCAACACGGCGGGAACGGACTTCGATGGTTGGCTTAACGTTTTCGATGGCTTCGGTCAAAAATACGACTCCATCTTTACCGGATTGTTCAGCGATTATTTCAATAGCACGATAGATCTGTTTGGCAGCGACGGATTTCTTACCTTCGAGCATGCAGCCATTGATTATTTTGGCAACCAACTGGTTTCCGAAAATTGGATCGAATTGGATTTTTTTGGCGGGGGTTTTCTTTGATCTCATATTATTTATTTAGCTGGTGATGGACGCTTGGTACCATATTTACTACGACTGGTGCGGCGCTTCTCAATACCACCAGTGTCTAATTTACCTCTAATAATGTGGTATTTGACACCAGGAAGATCACGAACGCGACCACCACGAATCAAAACGATGCTGTGTTCGGCGAGATTGTGTCCTTCACCCATGATGTAGGCAGTGACTTCTTGTTTGTTTGAAAGTCTGACACGGGCAATCTTGCGAAGAGCGGAGTTAGGCTTCTTGGGGGTCATCGTTTTGACCTGAAGACAGACACCGGCCTTTTGAGGGGACATGGTGGCGATCATACGACGCTTGATAGAGTTGAAACTCTTACGAAGAGCCGTAGTTTTGATTTTTCGGACAGCACTGATGCGGCCCTTCTTGATTAGTTGATTAGTTGTAGGCATAGTTCAGGTGTGTATTTTATCAGATATTTTCAATTCGTGCTCTCAACTTACTAGTTGGAACTAATCGGCCAATAATAACGTTTTCCTTCATACCGATCAAGTGATCAATTTTACCTTCGACAGCAGCGTCGGTCAGGACGCTCGTCGTGTCTTGAAAGGAAGCGGCAGAAAGCCAGGAGTCGGTGTGAAGAGCAGCTCTTATTGCACCAAGGATCAAGTTTGTGGCGGTTGCAGGTTCTCCACCTTGAGCAATGATGGCTTCATTGGCCATTTCGTAAGCACCACGACTGATAACATCTCCGGCAACTAAAGCAGTGTCACCAGTTGAGTCGACGCGGACGTAGTCACACATCTTGCGGAGGATAACTTCGAAGTGTTTGTCGTGAATACTGATGCCCTGGGACTCGTAGATTGACTGGATTTCGGCAATAAGGTAGTTCTGTGTGGCTCTGAGACCTCTGATCTTTAATAGTTGTTTGATATCGACACCACCAGCGGCCAATTGGGTACCAACAGAGATGAGGTCTCCATCGGCAACTTTTAAGGACATGGCGAGAGGAATCAAATACTCTTTACGATCTTCTTTGGTCTTGCCGGTTGGGGTAACAGTAACAAGGTTACCATTGTCAGTTTCGACAACTTTGACCTTACCGGAGATTTCGGCAATGGGAGCGACGAGCTTGGGAGTACGAACTTCCAAGAGCTCAGTGACACGGGGAAGACCCTGAGTAACATCAACGCCGGCTGCACCACCAGAGTGTTTGGTACGCATGGTTAGCTGAGTACCAGGCTCACCGATGGATTGAGCAGCAATGACGCCGACCGGATCACCGATGATGGCGAGGGTGTTTGTAGCTGTGTTGTGTCCGTAGCACTTGGCACAAAGACCGAAACGGAGTTTACAGGTGATGGGAGATCTAACTTCGACTTCTTTGACTCCGGCAGCTTCTATTTCAGCGGCTTTCTCTTCGGTAATTAATTCTCCTGCATCAAGAATAACTTTCTTCGTATCCGGGGAGACAACTTTCTTGACGACGAAGCGGTGAACAATACGTTTGGCGAAAATCTTCGGTCTTTCTTCAGCAGTTATGGTGATGAATTCATCAGTACCACAATCTTCGGCGCGGATAATAGCATCGTGACTGACATCGACCAAACGGCGGGTTAGATAACCTGCGTCAGCGGTACGAAGAGCAGTATCGGTTAGACCCTTGCGACTGCCTCTAATGGAGGTGACGTATTCAAAAATACTGAGACCTTCACGGAAGTTGCCTTTGATAGGAAGTTCAATGAGATTTCCTAGAGGATCGGCGATAAGTCCACGCATGGCCGAAAGCTGTTCGATGGAGTTCTTGGTGACACGTCCTGAAGCGGAATCAATAACAAGGCGAATTGGATTGGTCTTGGAGAAGGTGGCCCAAGTTTTTTCGGCAAGGTCGGCAGCGGTTTCACGCCACATACTGATAGTTAGTTTGCTTCTTTCACTGTTAGTGATTAGACCGAGTTTGTAGTTTTCTTCTATCTCTTCGGCTTTTTTGTTACCAATGGCAATTAGTTCAGCTTTTTGAGGATAGACTTCGTTATCGGAGATAGCGAAACTAAAACTACTAATGGTGGCGTATTCGAAACCAATATTTTTAACAGCATCGATCAATCTGACAACACGTTTTGTGGTGCAGGTTTTGATAGCACGGGTAAAGAAAGCGGAAATCTCTTTTCCGGTGAAACTCTTGTTCTGGAATTCCCACGCTTTTGGCAAAATCTGACTAAAGATAATGCGGCCGACAGTGGTGTTGGTCATTTCCATCTTTTCAGGATTCAAACGAACATCAATGGGCTGGCGAGCTTCGATGACTTTATTTTGGTAGGCGGTGATGGCCTCGGTTTGACTTCCGAAAGGATATTTGTAAGGAGTCAAAGTTTCATCAATGGAAGTTAGATAATAAACACCGACAGCCATTTCTTTACGAGAAGGAATATTGACACTTTGTCCTGAAGAAGGTTTAAGAAGATTGGACTGGGGCAACATGAACTTCTTAGCTTCGCGGATAGCTTTTTTGGTCAAAGGAACGTGAACGGCCATTTGGTCTCCATCGAAGTCTGCATTGAAACCTTCACAGACAACGGGGTGAAGTCTTATGGCAGAGCCGTCAACAAGAACAGGCATGAAAGCTAAGATGGAAAGTTTGTGAAGCGTGGGTGCACGGTTTAAGAGAATGGGGTGGTGCTTGGTGATTCTTTCCAAAATATCAAAGACTTCAGGCTGGCGTTTTTCGATAAGAGCCTTGGCGGCTTTAACGTTTGGAGCCAAATCCTGTTTGATGATCTCGTGGAGAACGAAAGGTTTGAACATTTCGAGGGCCATGTCTTTGGGGAGACCACACTGGTTAAGTTTCAATTCCGGACCAACGATAATAACGGAACGACCGGAGTAGTCAACACGTTTGCCGAGAAGGTTCTGGCGGAAACGACCTTGTTTGCCACGAAGCATGTCGGAAAGGGACTTGAGGGTTTTTCCGGTTCTGGATCTACGGGTGGAACGAGCCTGAGAGGAGTCGATGAGAGAGTCAACGGCTTCCTGGAGCATACGTTTTTCGTTTCTCAAAATGATCTCAGGAGCACCGAGATCGATTAAGTGTTTCAAACGATTGTTGCGGTTTATTACACGGCGGTAAAGATCGTTTAGATCTGAGGCGGCAAAACGGCCACCCGAAAGCTGAACCATGGGACGAAGGTCTGGAGGGATAACGGGGAGAACTTCAAGAACCATCCATTCCGGTTTAACTTTGGAGTCCATGAGACCTCTAACAACCTGAAGACGTTTGGTGGCACGAATACGTTTGGCTTCGGAGTTGCTGAGAGATTCTTCCTTAAGTTTGACGGCCATTTCTTCGAGGTTAACTTTCTTCAATGCATCGAGGATTGCTTCGGAACCCATACCGGCTGTGAGCCAACTAACGAGATCGTACTCGGCAAGTTTGGCATATTCGGAGTCGGAAAGGAGGGAATTTACCTGAATTTTTTCGATAATCAAGGCAAGCTTGCTGTAGATTTCTTCGGTAAAAGCTAATTCAACAACCATTTGCTCGCGGAGACTGGCGATTTTTTGTTTGGTTTCAACTTTTAAATCGTCGGACTTTAACTCGCGTTCATCTTTGGCTTTGGCCTTTTTCTTAACTTCGGTCAATTCTTTGAGACCTTCTTTCTTGACGTCTTCAATTTGTTTGTCAAAATTGGAACGGACTTCTTCAAGCTTGGTTTCTTTTTGAATTTGAATATTCTTTTGGGCTTCTTCTCTCTTTTCTTCATCGACAGACATGATGAGGAACTTGGAAAAATAGATGACGGAAGTGAGAGCCTTGGGAGAGATATCGAGAAGCAAAGACAATTTTGAAGGCGCACCTTTGAAGAACCAGACGTGGGCGACAGGAGCGGCTAGGTTAATGTGACCCATACGTTCGCGGCGGACACGACTGAGGGTTACTTCAACACCACACTTGTCACAGACAATACCTTTGAAGCGGACACGTTTGTACTTACCACAATAACATTCCCAGTCTTTGACAGGACCAAAAATTCTTTCACAGAAAAGACCATCCTTTTCCGGTTTTTGGGTACGATAGTTGATGGTTTCCGGCTTGGTAACCAAACCATGGGACCATTTTTTAATATCGTCCGGACTGGCTAGTCTTATTTGTAAACCGGAGAAATCGACAATGTTGTTCATATTATTTTTTACTTGTTTTCATCACCTTCGTTGGTAACACCCGCTTCCGCGGTTTCTTCCGAGACTTCTTCTTCGGTTTCTTCAGATTCTTCTTCATCTTCGAAGGTGGCGGCTTTGAGTTCATCACTCATAGCGGTAGCTTCGGAAATAACGGCTGCGACTTCCGGTTTGATTGCGGTTTGTTCTTCTTCGACGACTTCAACAGAACCGGTAGGAACTATGGCCAAGCCGAGAGAGTTGAGCTCTTTGACAAGAACTTTAAAGGATTCCGGAACAGAAGACATAGGAATGGTTTCGCCCTTGACGATGGATTCGAAAGCTTTGGAACGGCCAACGACATCATCGGACTTAATGGTGAGCATTTCCTGAAGAGTGAAGGCGGCCTTGTGTGCTTCGAGAGCCCAAACTTCCATTTCTCCCAAACGCTGTCCACCCATCTGAGCTTTACCTCCGAGAGGCTGCTGAGTAACTAGACTGTAAGGTCCTATTGAACGAGCATGGGTCTTGTCTTCGACCATGTGGTTGAGCTTGATGATGTAGGTAACACCAACAGCGGTGGTTTCTTCGAAAGGTTCACCGGAGCGACCATCAAAAAGCTGGATCTTGCCGGAGACCGGGAGACCGGCTTCCTTGAGAGCCTCAGAGATCTTAGCTTCGGAAACGTTTTCGAAAACCGGAACCGAGTAGCGTTTGCCAAGCTTACTGCCGGCAAAACCGAGCTGGGCTTCCAAGAGCTGGCCTAGGTTCATACGGGCAAGCACGGAGAGCGGAGAAATAATGATATCGACGGGAGTACCATCGGCCATGTGAGGCATATCGGCCTGGGAAACGATCTTGGAAATGACACCTTTATTTCCGTGGCGGCCGGCAACTTTATCACCGACAGTGATTTTTCTAAGCTGAGCGATCTTAACTTTGATTTGTTTTATGACACCAGCATCGAGCTCGTCACCTTCATCACGATTCAAAATACGGACTGAGATAACAACACCCTGTTCGCCGTGAGGCATACGGAGGGATGTGTCTCTTACTTCTCTGGCTTTTTCGCCAAAGATGGCGCGTAACAATCTTTCTTCTGCAGTGAGCTCAGTTTCACCCTTAGGGGCGATTTTTCCGATTAAAATATCATTGGGTCCAACGACCGAACCGATGGCGATAATACCTTCGTTATCAAGATTTTTAAGATCAGTTTCGGCAACATTCGGGATGTCACGGGTTAACTCTTCGGGTCCAAGCTTTGTATCCATGAGGTCACAGGTGTGTTCATGAATATGGACGGAAGACAATAAATCTTTGCTGACGCAATGATCAGAAACAACAATGGCATCTTCGTAACCCAAACCTTCAAAGGCTGCGTAGGCGATCAAAAGGTTTTGACCTAGAGCGAGCTCGCCGTTTTCGGCGGAAGGACCATTGATAATGACATCACCTTTTTTGATTTTGTCTCCAATATCAACTAAAGGATGCTGGTTGTAAGAAGTGTCTTGGGAAGAGTTGTGGTATTTGCGGATGTTGTAGGTGACGATGTCACGATTAACTTCCACAAAACCATAGTCGAAAGGTGAAATCTCGGAAGCGGCGGCCTTTGCGTCCTCAGGCTTGAGTTTGAGAGAGATGTGATCGGCGTCGACGGAAATAACTTCACCATTAAACAAGGATTTGACGGACCAACCCATACTTTGGGCGACAACATTTTCCATGCCGGTACCGACGATAGGAGCTTCAGGCCTAACCAAAGGTAGAGCCTGGGTAAGGTGGTGGGTACCCATGAGAGCACGAGTACCTTCGTCTTGCTGGATGAAAGGAATAAGAGCGGCTGAAGTACCAACAACTTGGCGAGGTACGACATCAATATATTGAATCAAATCAGAGTCAACTTCGATATATTTTCCTTGGAAACGAGCAGGAACCCATTTCTGTGTGAGTTCATCGCCTTCGCGCTCAACTCCTGCGTGAGTAATATAGGCGTCTTCTTCATCATCAGCGGCGAGGTAAACGATTTCTTTGCCAATAACCATCTTGGATTTACCACCTTTGCTATTTTTTTCGACTTTGAGGTAAGGTGACTCGAGGAAGCCGTAGTCATTTATCCTGGTGTATAGGGCTAAATAGGTAACCAAACCAATGTTTGGACCTTCAGGAGATCTAACCGGACAGATACGGGAATATTGAGAGGAGTGAATATCACGCATGGAGAAACTGGCGCGCTCTCTTGTGATACCGCCGGGTCCCATAACTGAAATACGGCGAAGGTTATCAATCTCGGAAAGAGGATTAACCTGGTCGAGAATAGAAGAAAGTCTGTTTCTTCTGAAAAATTCGGTAATGGCCGAGATTATTGGTCTGGGGTTAACGAAGGCGGCAGGGGTAGGAAGCTCATCGGGCTTGGCAAGGGACATTTTTTCCTTAATGGAGCGCTCCAAACGGAGAAGACCGGCTTTGAAAGAGGTCTGGTTAACAAGTTCACCGACACAGCGGAGGCGGCGGTTGGCTAGGTGATCGATATCGTCGATTTTTCCGTGGCCATTTTGTAGACCGATTAAATATTTGATTGATCCGACAAAATCGTCAACTGTTAGGGTGACGTGTTGCTTATCAACGGGAGTGGAGAGACCGAGTTTTCGGCTCATCTTGTAACGACCGACCAAGCCCAAATTGTAGCGGCGGGGGTCAAAGAACATTTGATGGAGAAGGGCTTTGGCGTTGTCGAGAACTGCCGGCTCGCCGGGGCGGACCTTTTGGTAGAACTCAAGAAGAGCTTCTTCGGTGTCAGTGGTGGTGTCTTTGAGAAGAGTGGTGGAGATATATTGGTGGTCTTTATCAACGTCGACGCCGGCAAAAAGAGCAAGAATTTCTTCATTGGAACTAAAACCAAGGGCGCGAAGGAGAGTGGTGGCAGAAACTTTGCGGTGGCGGTCGATACGGACGGAAACGTGATCATTGCGACTAACCAAAACTTCGAGCCAGGAACCACGCATGGGGCGGATTTCCGCTTGGTGAATGGCACGACCGGAATGAGGATCAACTTCTCTAGTAAAGTAAGCTCCCGGGGAACGGACGAGCTGGTCAACGACGACACGTTCGACACCATTAATGATGAAGGTGCCGGTAGTGGTCATCATGGGGATATCACCCAAGAAAATTTCCTGTTGCTGAGTAGCTTTGGAGTGGAGATTGGTGAGCTTGACAGTGGCCCAGAGAGGAGCTTCAAAAGTGACGCCTTTTTCGATGGCTTGTTTGGGGGTTATTTTGGGGAGACCGATGCGGTTGTTTAAAAATTCGAATTCAAATACTTTTCCGGTGAAATCTTTGATGGGGTTTAGTTCGGTAAGTGACTCGCGAATTCCGTCTTGGAGGAATTGTTTGTATGAGTCGATTTGAATTTGGGTTAAATTCAATTCTGGTAATACCGGGTTAATTGTTCCCCAGTTTTCACGATTTATTTGTTTATTCATCCGTTTTTGGATTTTAAGGAAAGGTAAATAACAATGGACAACATACAAGAACCTGACCGAGACAAAATCCAGCCAAGTTTATAGCAGTGCCTGTAGGATATCACAATATCAAGGCTGTTGTCAACCTGGAGATTTTATCAGTTCGGACAGCTTTTGTGAAGGTAGACACAAACGTTTTTGTTGTGTTCTTCGATGGTTGCCGCAAAGTGGATTTGACCATTTAGATCATGGAGATAAAACCAAGCCGTTGTGGCCTTAGGAGATGCGGCGGCTTTAATGGCGTCGGCGCCAGGATTACAGATCGGCATGGGAGGAAGACCTTGATTTAAGTAAGTATTGTAGGGAGATTTTATTTGAAGGTCTGTTGAGGTGAGATTGTTCGGCCACCAGCTGCAGTTGATATTTTTGCAGCGACCGGAGGCAATGGCGTATTGAACAGTGGCATCGATTTGAAGCGGCCATTTGGCCTTGAGACGATTTTCAATAACGCCGGCAACTTCGGGCATTTCTGCAGTTGTGGCAGCTTCTCTTTGTAAAAGTGAAGCAAGCGTAGTGACTCTGTTTTGATCGGTCTCTTTGATGTTGGCCTGGGTAATTATTTCTTTGTACCTATTTTCCAGGCGACTGACGATGGCCGAGGTGGTCGCCTTGGGATCGAAATCATATGTATCAGGAAAGAGAGTCCCCTCTTTACCTTGAGTCTCTTGCATGAATTCGGTGACGGAAAAAGATTTTCCTTCAATATTTTTAAAGGAATTATCAATAATTAAGCCGATTTCTTCACGACGAAGGCCTTCCGGAATGGTGACTCGAACTTGTTTAATGGTGGCGTGGGTGAGGCTCCTTGCTATATCAGTTAGGCTCATGTTTGGCGCAAGCTTGAAAAAACCGGCTTGAATTTTATTGCCGATACCCAAAGTAACAATAGTAATTTTAAATGCGGCCCTGGATCTAATTAATTTGTCATTGCTTAACTCCTGGCCGATTCGATCGATACTCCAGCCGGATTTTATTTCAAAATCAGAAGTGGAGGTAGGTTTGTAAGTAACCGGACGAGTGGCCAAGAAAAACCATCCAAAAAAGGCGATAAAAATTAGTATGAAGGCGATTAATAGTCGTTTCAGCATCGGTTAAACTTCACTTAAGAGAGCACGGCGATAGGTTTTTGTTTTCGGATTAAAAATAAAAATGCGGCCGCACTTGCAGGTAATTTGATGACAATCTTTGACTTTTTTAGAAGGAACATTTTCGCCTTCTACCAAAGCCGTTCCACAGCCAACGCAGGAACCTTTGGAAAGAAGCCAGGCCTGGACGGGGGCGATAATATTCTTGAACATATTTTGATTATATATGATGAATATCACCAAACAAAAAATTCCCCACATTACTGTGGGGAAAATTAATTTTTATTCACCGAAGGTGGGACAGGAGTGGAACCAGTCGATTAGTCTCTGTAAATCTGCTTCGTTATCCCAGGATACTGCGAAGAAGCCGATCGTTAGCAAGAAGACGATCTTGTTCCGGAACAGTCTGATGCTATTGATGTCTTCGAGGGGAACGCCGTATTTTATTTTTTCGTTGACGATGAAGATTTCTCCATCGATCACATAGGCACTGTTTTCTTCTTCACAGTCTTCGTCGATTAGTAGACCCGGGTCGTTGTCCGATTCCTCCACGATCTCTTCGACGAATTCGACGTTGGTCATTTCTTCCGGTTCGACATCCTCATGACGCAGGATGCATTCGCAGAAATCTATTTCCCGACTGGGATCTTGGAGCCGGCGGTTTATGAAAGCGACTGCTTTTTCGAGCAAATCTTTCTCGATCATTAGCCTCCATGTCTTGAATTGAAAAGGTCCTCGAAATGCAATGGATAGATTAACACACCATTATTAAAAAGTCAATGTTATAGGTTTTTCTTTTCTTAGATACTCTTGAGGTTGTTTATTTGAGAGAATATTTCGTCAGGGAAATCATTGATATTTTCTTTTATTATTTCCGAAATTTTTGTCCATCTCGGTTGTGTTGATTCCAGGTCGTTAACCATATCGTCAGGTAATAATTTTAGACTTATTGGTTCGCATAAATAAAAGAAAAGGAAGGCATGATACGCCTCGTCTAAAGGTTCATAATAAAAAAAGTTTTCTTTAACTAAAACAGGTTTTTCAATTGAAACTTCTATACCTGTTTCTTCGATAATTTCTCTTTTTAAAGCATCTTCCAATCTTTCTCCGATATTTATTCCCCCACCGGGAAACCAGAATTTTCCGGTACTTTTTGTGGTTAAAGTAAGTATTTTTTCGTTATTATAAATAAAACCATAGACACTTGGTCGAAAAGAAATTTTTTCGATAGGAATATCAATATATCCGCCAAAATTATTTTTACATCTAATAGTCTTTTTCATATTTGTTAGAGAGTATCGAGGAAGTCTTCGAGAATGATGGCAGCAGCCGTTTGGTGTTCGGCGGCTTTGCGTTTGGAAAGAATTTTACCTGTATCCTTAAGAAGAGACTTGGCAGAGCGGGAAGAAAAATCTTCAGGAAATAAAACAATTTCGCCGGTGAAAATTTTTTCGAGTTCTTTTTTGAGATTTTTTGAATATTCCACAAGGGGGCCGAATGAGGGAATACCAATAACAATAGTGTCGGGATGATTTTTGGCAATAAAGGGGACTAGTTTACCGATGAGTTTATCGAGCTTTGTTTCGAAAATGGTGGTGAGAGGCTGTGCCAATATACCCTCATTGGAGATGGCGATGCCGGTGTGAGCTGTGCCGAGATCGAGACATAAGATTATGGGCATAGCGATATTATAGTTTATACGAGGAAGCTAGTATTCGATTAGAGAAGCTTCGACAACAAGACGACGGAGGGTGGTTCCGGGAGGAACACAGGTTATTACTTTTATAGTTTTGGCGTTGTAATCCTGCTTGAGGACCCAGAGTTCAGAAGGTTTAACCTCAATTGTGTTCGTAACACGATAGGTATATTCCTGTCCGTTGTAATTTACAAAAATATCGGAACCGGCCTTAATTTTCGGCAGGGTGGAAAAAACCGTTGTGTATTTTTTGGGATCAAAGAATTGAGGCAGGGTGGAGTGGCCAAAAATAACCGGAGAACCGAGCTGTCCGGGAAGTGCCGTTTGGGGATACTGGACTAAGTGTTTGGTCAAGTCTTCGTCAAAAAGAGCAACATTTACATCCGTTAGACCGAGCGAGGGAATGGAAATTGTGTAAAACTCAGGGATACTGCCATCGTTTTTTGGTTTTGGCGCAGAAAAAAGATCATTTTGGGTACTTCCCGGGAACCAGCTGCTGGCCTTGGTATAGTCTAGTCCGGAAAGAATGATTGGTTCCTGGTCGGAGGCTTTTGATTCGTAGTAAGAAGGAGAGAGCAAACCGGAATCGGTATTGAAAAGTTTAAAGTCTTTGAATTGATAGCTAACCACAGGATAAGCGACCGCCCCAAGGATTCCCAAGCCGAGCGCAGAGATTAGAGTCGGAATAGTTTTTAAGTAGACAGGAATTCTTTTGCCGGGGTGTGGGTCTTTCGCCGTGGCCTTTTTGTATCCGTAAAGCATATTAATTTCCCACTAGTTCGAATTTGATGTTTTTTAGAGGAATGTAATTGGTGAGGACAGGAATCTTGGGAGCGATTTTGATATCTAGATGGTTGAATCCCTGGATGGTAGAGAAAAAGGGTCTAATATCCGCAACAGGTTTTCCGGCAATAAATGTTTTTAACTTGGCTTCGTCTATCTTGGGGAAAAGACTGGTATCAACATCCACTTTGGCTTGATAAACACCGACCACAAGGGTTGGCGTTTCGACATTTATATTGGTATTACCTTGGAAAATTTCCGAACCGGCAGGAATCTTTGGCGCGAGTTGGGCAAGAATTAATTTATAAAGATCATCCTCGGAATAAACGAGCGTATCAACAGAGCCTTGAAGATCAATATTCAAAACTGTCGCTTCGTCGCCTATATTTTTATCAAAAACTTTTTTGGTATAGACGAAGTTCGTGAGAGCTAAGGATCGGAAACCGGGAGTTTGGGATTGGGTGGCACTTTCAATTTGAGATTTTATTTTATCGGTGGCAATCTGAAGCAATTTATCCTGATCGGCTTTAGCAACGGCCCGAACGGCTCGGGATGTGCCTCCGGAAAAATCAGAATCAGCGACAGCGGCGGCAACTGATTTTGAATAGCTATCAACAGAGAAGGTCGTGTCTTTGGCAAGATTATAGTCGGCGCCGATTTTGGTGGCAGTGACTGATACCCCGGTGGCTTTGCCAAAAGTTGTGCCGTTGAAATCGGAGCTGGCAGAGGCAATCGTTATGGCTGATTGAATCTTATACGTGTATTTGCCATTTTCGGACACAACAGGTGCACCGGCTTTGATAATAAGGGGCGAAGTGGTTTTATTGGCAATTGTAATTGTGCCGGTTGCGTTATCACCCACTGTTGCTTCGCCTGTCGTATCGATCTTTTCTTGGGCAGATCCGGTGACAGTTTTTTTGGTTGCCAATAAAGTAAGAGACCCGGAAACGGAACTGTCGGAAATGGAAACGTTGAACTGATCGCTAATCTTCTGAGGGGTAAAGGCAATAGAAATAATGGCTTGACCGGTAAAAAGATAATAAGCAATACCGGCAATTAAAATAATTGGCAACAATAATAGAAGCAACCAGGGAGTTTTATTACCTTTTAGTTTGGGAAAACTAAATTTGGGAAGGGAAGGAAGAGGAACAGAAAATTTTGGAGCGGTCTTTTGAATAACCGGCGATTCTTCTTCTTGAGAAATGGCGTATTCCGGTTCGACAGATTCCGCTTCCGGTTCGACATAGACTTCGGGCGGGGCTTTTTCTACTGATGAAGGGGCTTCCGACTCTTCGTATGAAAAACCAAGTTCGTTGAGTGAGGCCGGAGATTCTTCCGGAGCATAAATATTTGTTTCTTCGGCAGGAATGGTTTCCTCGCGAGCATCTTCTTTTATCTCCCCTGTAAGATACGATACCGCTTCGGTACCACCAGTAAGAGCGATCGCCTTTATACTAAAATCGACAGAAAGAACTTCAACTTTGGGCATGTGTTGAAAAGGAAGGCGCTCTTGCCAAGGATGCGACGTAATGCGTTGCTCTTCTTCTTCCAACATTCCCCCGTTCGTCAGAATAAAACGGGCGGGTAGTTTCTCGTTGCCGATGACTGTTAAACCCTCTTCAACGTCTTGAGCCAGGTCGTCTGATCTGGCAGTTTCTTCGGAGGCGGTGATTTCTCCTTTTTCAATGATAGAAACAACAACCTTAGTGGTATAAATTTCAAGAAGAATGGCTGTGGGAGGAATGCCTTCCAACTTTTTCATGTAATGAGCAATGGCAGAATTTATGGGAACCATGCCGATGGGCGACAATCCCAGTTCTTTTATGAGACGGCTAATTAATTTGGTTTTTGACGCGTGAATTTTGCCTCCATCAATCCAAGAATCAGGAAGGCCAAAAATTACTTTGCGGGGTTCTTCTTTGATAACTTTGACAGCTTGTTCCAACGAAGCGTCGACACCATTTATGAGAGAATCTTCATCGGCCCATGATTCGAAAGAACCGATATTAACCACAGAAGGAATTCCTTCAACAACTTCCCAAAGAGCGGTTTTAATTAAAGATTCGTGAATTTCAATGGCCAAAAAATAATCCGGCTCTTGGGGTTTTGATTTATTACCAAATAGATTTACTAGATTCATGGCGGCAGTTGTCAAACAAACTGCAAGTAGAGACGTCGCGTTCCGGCGCCCAAAGACTCCTGTTTGACTATCTTTATCTTAGCAAGTTCTTTCGTATTCGTCACGTGCGGACCGCCGCAAATTTCTTTGGAAAAGATGTATTTGTCTTTACCGATTGTGTAAACACTGACAACGTCGGGATATTTTTGACCGAAAAAGGCCATGGCACCTTCAGCAATAGCTTTTTCTTTGGGCATTTCCGATCTAGTGACCGGTAAACCTTCCGATATTTTTTTGTTTATCAGATCTTCAGTTAATTGAAGTTGCTCATCAGTTAGTTTTTCCGGATGAGAAAAATCAAAACGAAGTCTTTCTGCAGTTATATTTGATCCTTTTTGACCGACGTGATTGCCCAGAATTTGTCTAAGAGCCGCGTGAAGAAGATGAGTGGCCGTGTGATAGGCTGTGACTGTTTGAGAATGATCTGCGAGCCCTCCCTTAAACATATTGGCCGAGGTGGAACGTGACAATTCTTTGTGTTTATCAAATTCGACTTGGAATTGTTTGATGTCAACTGTTCGGTTCATTTGAGAAAGAATTTCGGCGGTGATTTCAATGGGGAAACCATAATTTTGATAAAGATCAAAAGCGTCTTTACCATCGACGTTGGGATTCTTTTGAAGTTCTTTAATGCCCTTGTCTAGTGAAGCGCTGAATTTTTTTATCTCCATCCTGATGGTTTCATGAATTACCGGAATATCCCTTACAGTATCGAAATATAGTGGGGCATAAAATTGCGCCACAGTGGAGCTTAGCTGAGAAAGACTTTCGTGCATTTCCAAATTGGAAGTGAGGAAATATAGCTTAACCGCAGCGCGACGAAGAAGACGGCGAAGAACATAACCCTGCGCTTTGTTGGTAGGAAAGACATCGTCTTTGATTAAGAAAGTGGCGGCAGTAATATGATCGGCAATGATTCTCATTGATGGTTGATTTTCGGGGTCGGAATATGACTTTCCGGTAATGGTCTCGATTTCTTGAATCAGGGGCCAGAGACTACTGATTTTGAACATATCAGGATCGTTGTTCGCAGCCGCTTCCAGGCGAGTGAGCCCTCCGCCGAAATCAATATTTTTGTGAGGCAACTCGGCAAGAGTGCCAACGTCTTTTTTGACATATTGCATAAAAACAGAGTTACCGATTTCCAAGAAACGACCGCAGTCGCAATTGGGATGACATTTTTCTTTTTTAAAAGGAGAATTTTCGTGGAGTTTTAAATTTTCACC
>CAISLM010000072.1 GCA_903886255.1 Candidatus Collierbacteria bacterium | reverse complement strand
AGTGATGAATCGGTCAGTGTTGGGTTAGTTTGGACAGTTTGCGGCAGGAATAACTGATTTCTAAACATCAACACCGTTCCAACTAGCACAAAGACAACCAATATTGAAACCAAATAGTTCTTTATATTCATTTTATTTTCCTTTTAATTTCCGTTTCAATATGTAAATAATCACCAATACAATCAAAACCACCGTCATCGTTCCCCATATCACCATATTCGAATTATTATTACTTCTTCCCGTCATTGGGAAAGCCGGAGAAGTTTGGTCGACCTTGACGGTAATCGACGCATTGCTGGCCGCCATTAATCCGTTTGCATAACCACTCACACTCACCACATTTGTCGTTGTTTCCTTCAAGTTCATCGTGCAGGAATATATCCATACTTCATTCGGATCGAGGAAGTTATTTCCGTTTGTGTCCCCTAGTTTTCCCGACATATCCTTGCATTTGTTATCACTAATAACCACGTCCCCCAGCGGTACCACTCCCGGATTTGTAACTTTATAAGTAAATGTAATATTGCCCCCCTGTGTTGGAAGAGATAATGGATAAGCCACCTTGGTTATGTTGATAACGCTAACCAGCGGAGGTGGATTATTGGAACCAACCACCACTGTTGAATAAGCTTTTTGTGTCGCTGTCATACTATTGGCAGTACCGGTTACAGTTGCCGTATTTTGAATTGTTTGGGAAAGTGTTGTCGTGCAGGCGTATCTCCATGTCTCAGCATAATCGAGCATCCCGTTGTTGTTATCATCACCGGTTACAAATTTAACCGGGCTGCACACATCATCAACTACTCTTATATTCGTTATGGGTGTTTCTACCAAAAAATTTTTAACGGCATAATTGTAAGTTACTTTTCCCGGTCCTTTTTGTAACGCCAACGGATTGGGGACCGACGTAATTCCTATCAAGGGCACATACAATACACTCTGACTGTCTTGCGCCCATACAATTTTTACGCATCCAAAAATAAGAATCAAGATTAACAAAATTCTCTTCATCTAATTCACTCTACCATTATCAACGAAAAATACAAGAGTAAACTGTATTGAATATTACAAAAATATTACCGTCTACAAATATAATTCAATTATTTAAAATATGATTTTGATATAAGAAATCGGCGATCATTTGGCTAATAAAACTAACCCCCGCGGCAGATGGATGAATATAATTGTTGGGATCAAGATACTTGGTTATCGCCAATCCGTTTTTATCCATTGTTTTGGCATAAACATTTATCAGTGGAATATTATGGTTCTTTGCAAAGTTTATATGGTTTTCAATGTAGGCTCTTCGTTCATTCGCCCACTGAATCCTAACTAATGTCGACAGGTCTACTGCTCCCTTTCCGTAAAGTGATTGTGAAGGAGCCACTGTGGCGATGAAGACAATCAGTGAATTTGGATGAGTAAAGGCCAGCTCTGCGATCATATATTCCAGTGCGGTGGTTTGTTTGGCCAACCCTACGTCCAGGGCAAACTGTGAAAGCGGATTGTTACCGAAGGATTCAATTACAATAACGTCAAAATAGCGGCCAAGGATCGCCGGATAAGTTGTTCCTTGGTAATTAGTATCATGGTTCAGTCGATCCTCGACCGAAAGAATATTGGTCGACCCAAAACCATAATTAAAAAGCCCAAATTCCTTACCGGGATAATCTTTCTTTAGATCTACCCGAAGAGCGGTAAAGTTTTGACCCAGACTCTCTGTCATCGAATCTCCCACAAAAATTATCGTATAGGAAGGTTTGGTCGGTATCGTTGGGGGAGCGTAATGCACTACCGGAGGAAAAATCTTTATGGGTAACACCGGTATTGCGGGAGTAGGTGTTGGTGTTAATGTTGGTATCGACGTTGGGATGGGAAATACGGGTAGAGTAATTTGTGGAATTGATTGGGCAACGCTTTTAGTACGTGATTTATCAAATATAAATACAGCTATCCCTAGAATAAATATAAATATTACGATCCGGAATATATTTTCACGCTTCAATTGATTTTGTTGTATGCTTTATATGTAATAAAACTAACACAAAAGGAGGTGAAATAACAATGGATTTACTTTGGTTTATCGTCATATTACTCATAATAGGTTGGTTTCTGGGAGTTAGCGTTTTTGCTATCGGCGGAAATCTGATTCATGCTTTATTGGTCATCGCCTTGATTATTATCGTCTATCGTCTCATCACCGGACAGCGCGTGTAATATTGTAAAAAATGTTACACTACGTTAAGACTTACCAAGTCTTGAATAAAAATGATTAGGGATATTTTTAGGAAAAAAAATGAATTAACCGATCTTCAGTTTTCTGAACGTAGATATCGTCGAATTTTTGAAACAGCTCAAGACGGCATTCTTCTTCTGGATTTTCAAACAGGAATGATCCTGGATGTAAACCAATTCTTGATTGATCTACTTGGCTATTCAAAGAAAGACTTCTTAAAAAAACATGTTTGGGAAGTAGGAGTTTTTAAAAATGTTATTGCTCAGAAAGAAAATCTAAAAACTATACAGGAGAAGAAATACGTTCGCTTTGAAAATTTACCTCTTGAGACAAAAAGGGGAAAAATAATCAACGTCGAGTTTGTTGCCAATGCCTACAAAGGCGCTGAAGACATGGTTATCCAGTGCAACATTCGGGATATAACCAAAAGAGTGAAAATGGAGGAGGCGGTTTTAGTTTCCGAGCTCCGTTACCGCCGACTATTCGAAACTGCCAAAGATGGCATATTGATACTTGACTTCAAAACCGGAAAAATTAATGATATTAATAAATATTTATTGGATTTACTCGGTTATTCAAAGAAAGATATCCTCAAAAAGAAAGTTTGGGAAATCGGTCTTTTCAAAGACGAAGAAGAACAAAAAAATAACCTCTATATATTACAAAAAAAGAAATACGTCCGTTTTGAAAACTTACCCCTCGAAACAAAAAAAGGAAAACGAATCAACGTCGAGTTTATTGCCAATGCTTACGAAGTTGGAGGAGAAATGGTTATTCAATGCGACATTCGGAACATCACCGATCGCGTCAAAGTTGAAGAGGCGTTGACGGAAATGATAAATCGTGATGAGGCGATCCTCGGTTCGATTGGTGATGCCGTCTTAGTTTGTGATGAGACAGGGAAAATTATTCTATTTAACCGGGTCGCCGAAGTCTTAACCGGAATCAAAACTAAAAATGCCCTAGGCCATCACTATAACCAAATAATCCACCTTGCTAGTGAAATTACCGGCAAATCCATAAATGACTTTATCGGCGAAACCATCAAAATTAATAAAACAACGACGATGGTTAATGATGTTTTTCTGGCCAGAAAAGATGGCAAAAAAATACCTGTCGCCGACTCCGCCGCCCCGGTTATCAATATCAACAGTAAAAAAGTGATTGGTTGCGTGGTTGTTTTTCGTGATGTAACGAAGGAACGCAGTATCGATAGAGCCAAAACGGAGCTTATTTCTCTGGCTTCGCACCAGATGAGAACTCCTCTTTCGGTTATTAGCTGGTATGTTGAATTTTTACGCTCGGATGATTACGGTTTATTAAACGACAAACAAACGGAATTCGCGACTGAAATATTTAATGCCAGCAAGAGAATGACCACCATGGTCAACTCGTTACTAAACGTATCCCGTCTGGATATGGGTACCTTTACTATTGAACCAAAGATGGTCGATCTAATAGACGTAGCCAAAACCAATGCTGAAATATTTAAGTTGGATATTCAAATGAAGAAAATCATTCTGGACGAAGAATACGGAAAAAACATCAAGCCTTTTCTTGCCGACCCCAAACTTCTCGGCATCATTTTTCAAAATCTTCTTTCCAATGCCATCAAGTATTCTCATCCCGGTGGAAAAATCGTCTTAAAAGTAAGGGAAGAAAATAATTTAATCGGCATATCTATCTCGGATACCGGTGTCGGTATTCCCGAGTATCAGAAGTCAAAGGTGTTTACCAAGCTTTTTAGGGCCGACAATGCCGCCAAAATCGATCCCAGTGGCACCGGCCTGGGATTATATATTGTCAGCGAGATAGTCAGTCATTCCGGCGGAAAAGTCTGGTTTGAATCTTCAGAAAACAAAGGAACGACGTTCTTCGTTGCCTACCCACTAACCGGAATGACGAAAAAAGTTGGCAGTAAACCATTAATTTGAAAATAAGTATTCATTATGAATAAAATCCCCAAAAAATCCCGATCAGGCTGGATAATTATAGTCGTTGCCATAATATCTCTTTTGTCATTCGGAGTTGACTTCTACAAGATATATCAAAAACAGCAACAAACCGAAGGTTCGAACCAAGGACTAAAAGATCAGATCATCCAAAATAATGAAACAATAAAAACAACTCAGGCAGAAATTGATAAATTAAACAATGAAGACTTACGCAAAGCCAATACGGCGGTCAAACAGGAAATAGTCGACTTGAAATCAAGTTATAGTGCTGCGGTTGTTGCCTATGAACAAGTCTTGTATTTGCAAGACCGGGGATCAAATATCACCGATGAACTAAGCAAATTTTCTTCAATCCTCAGTTTCTTGTCCAAGGATGATCTTGCGAGTGCCCTCAAGACAACCAAAGATTTGGTCGCCGAGACGGATAAAGAAAAATCCCGTTTATCTGCCCTGGCGGCAGCCCCAATTCCGGCTAATGTCCCGGCCATAAATACCGCACCCTCCTCGGGTTTCCAAAGACAAAAAGTGACCGTCGATGGCACATCTTTCCTTGTCGATATTATTTCAGCCGACCTTAACACTACAAAAGTCATTGTTGATACAGCTTCGGACGGAACCTGTGCCAACAACTGTCCGGTTTTACCTCTTGCCACCTATGTCAGTCGGAGTGGTGCTTATGCCGGAGTTAATGGCACTTATTTTTGCCCTGATACTTATCCGTCCTGTGTCGATAAGAAAAATTCATTTGACGTCCTTGTCATGAATAAAAATAAAGTTTATTTTAACTCTGACAATAATGTCTACAGTACGGTTCCGGTGGCCATATTTTCCGGCAACTCTGCCCGTTTCATTAGCCAGTCATCCGGCTGGGGGAGAGATACCGGTGTTGATGCGGTTATCGCCAACAGACCTCTATTGGTATTGGACGGAAATAATCAATTTGGCAGTGGCGGCGAGGATAAGGAAATTATTAGATCAAATCGAGGTTTTCTGGGCGCATCAGGAAATACCGGCTATATCGGCGTTGTTCACGGAGTTACCGTTGTCGAAATGGCCAAGGTTCTCCAAACCATGGGCATTAAGAACGCCATCAATCTTGATTCTGGTGGTTCAACTGCTCTTTGGAGTGGTGGTTACAAAGACGGACCGGGCAGGGATCTACCCAATGTCGTCTTGTTTGTGAAGAAATAACGCTCTGCTTTAAAGACAATATTCAGCTAAATTTAAGTTAGGTTTCTTACTATCTTCTAAGTTATAAATATCATTAGAAACCATATGAAAAAACTCCTACTCTCCGTCCTTGTCATCGTCTCCTTCATTCTTTATTCACTTTTCCAAAGAAAAGATGATTTAGTCGGGTCCGCCAACCTTGCTCCTCAAGGCAATACCAACAATACAATTTCAATCAGCCCAAGTACCACGCCGCAAACTAGTCCCTCTCCGACCACTATTTCTACTACACCCGATATTAAAAACACACCAAAACCCACACCTACAGCTACCCCTACTCCCACAAAAGCTTCTCTCTATAAAAATGGGACATACATTGGCGATGTCACCGATGCCTACTATGGCAACGTTCAGGTCCAAGTCCAGGTTAGTGGAGGCAATATTTCTTCAGTCAATTTTCTTCAGTATCCCAGTGATCGTTCCCGGTCAATTTCTATCAATAGTTATGCGATGCCGATTTTGGAGCAGGAAGCCATCAAAGCCCAGTCTGCCAATGTCGATACTGTTTCCGGAGCCACCGATACCAGTCTGGCATTTATAAGTTCCATGCAGTCTGCCCTAGCCAAAGCCCAAAATTAATATGAAAGAAACACGTTTAATGTTGGGAATGCCCATTACTGTCAATATTGTTGATAGCCAAGCGACTCAGGAAAATATCGACGAGGTCTTTGCCTATTTTAAATATATTGACAACAAATTCAGCGTCTTTAAAAAAGATAGTGAAATTAATCAAATAAATCGAGGCGAAATCATGGAAAACGAATATAGCGATGACATGGAGGAAATTTTTCTTCTCGCCGAAAAAACCAAGAAAGAAAGCCATGGCTATTTTGATATACACCACAAGGGCAAGTTAAATCCATCCGGGGTTGTTAAGGGATGGGCCATTCACCAGGCCGCCAAAATATTGGAAAAAGATGGTTTTAGTAATTTCTATGTCGACGCCGGCGGCGATATTCAGGTCAAAGGTAATAATCATTTAGGTAAGCCCTGGACATTAGGAATTCGTAATCCTTTTAATCGAAATGAAAATATCAAAATTGTGAAATTAATTAACAAAGGCATCGCCACTTCCGGTACTTACATCAGGGGACAGCATATCTATAATCCATTTAAGCCTCAAGATCCAATTATGGAAATTGTTAGTCTTACTGTTATCGGACCAAATGTTTTTGAAGCCGATCGCTTCGCTACCCCCGCTTTTGCCATGGGCAAAGAAGGAATATTATTTATAGAAAGCATTCAGGGTCTGGAAGGCTACATGATAGATAGTAATGGTGTTGCTACATTTACTAAAGGTTGGAACCAATATGTTTACAAAGACTAACTCTGCCATAGATAACTTTTTAAACGGAATCACTATGTATCGTTTAGTTCTCTTTGTCTTATTGATCCTTCTGGCAATCGCAATGACTTTGGGTGTATTTGGTTTGGTACCTTTTTCTCCCCCTGCCATTCTATTTTCTGCCTTGTTTGTGACGGCAGTAAGCATCTTTACTAATGAGATTTTCTCCCGTGTCTACAATGCGCCTTTAAACGTCGAATCTGCCTACATCACCGGTCTTGTCCTCGCCTTAATCATCAGCCCTGCATCAAACTTAAATGATTATATATTTCTATTTTGGGCCGGTGTTTTGGCTATGTCATCAAAATATATTTTGGCTATCAAAAACAAACACATATTTAATCCTGCCGCCATCGCCGTTGTTATTACCTCGATCGGTTTGGGTCAGAGCGCCAGCTGGTGGGTCGGTAATGCTTGGATGGCTCTTCCGGTCGCCATTGGCGGCTATTTAATAACGAGAAAAATTCGTCGGGAAAACATGATCTGGAACTTTATCTTAACTGTTCTTTCATTTTCTATTGGCCTGGGTATTCTCAAGGGAACCGGAATTACCTCCACCATTTCAACATTAATACTTCACACCTCCTTGTTATTTTTTGCCGGAGTTATGCTCACCGAGCCCTTAACGAGTCCGACGACCGAAAAATGGCAATCAATTTTTGCCGTCTTCACCGGGATTTTATTCCTTCCTCAAATACATGTTGGCAGTCTCTATTCCACTCCTGAATTTGCTTTAATTTTAGGAAATTTATTTGCCTACTTCGTCAGTTCAAAAGAAAAGTTAATTCTTTATCTAAAGGAAAAAATTCAAATTTCCCCGGATTCCTACGATTTCATTTTTCCGCTTTCCAAGCCTCTGAAATATAAACCGGGGCAATACATGGAATGGACTCTTGCTCATCCCAAATCGGACAGTCGGGGGAATCGTCGCTATTTTACTTTGGCTTCTTCTCCCACCGAGAACAATCTTCGTATTGGCATCAAATTTTATAACCCGGCCAGTAGCTACAAACGGGCTATGTTTTTAAATGAAAAGGATTCTTATGTGGCCTCACAACTGGCTGGAGATTTTGTCTTACCCTCAAACCCAAACCAAAAGTGCGCCATGTTGGCGGGAGGTATTGGTGTCACCCCTTTTAGAAGTATGTTGAAGTATCTTGTCGATACCAAACAAAAAAGAGATATTGTTCTTCTGTTTGCCAACAAACATCCTTCGGAAATTATTTATAATGATGTTTTTGATCAAGCCCAATCTGAATTGGGCATTAAAACAATTTATACCGTCACCGATACAAATTCAGTTACCGGAGGCTGGACCGGTAGGGTGGGTCGAATTGATGAACAAATGATTATGCAGGAAATTCCCGATTATAAAGAAAGAATCTTCTATTTGTCCGGACCGAGAGCTATGGTCGAGGCCAATGAAAATACTTTAAAGAAGTTGGGTCTTAATAAAAAACAAATAAAAACTGACTTCTTCCCCGGATTTGCTTAAACCCAATTGTATAATACTGGCCAGTGTGAATATCAACGAAATACTTTCCGATGGGGAACGTCAACAACTGGGACAACAAAAACCGGGTAGCAAGTATCGGTATGTAAGTGAAACGGAATGGAAAAAACTGAGGAAGATTTTGGTTGAAAAAACTATTAAATCAAACCCACTTATAAACGATGTTTCCTTAATTGCTTATACGCCTGGTGAAACAGTCAGACTCCTGCAGCATCCAGAAATACAGAACTGGCATGAAGCCGTCAAAAATTTCGTTATCCCGGATGAATATAAAATCATAATTCTCGTCCCCTGTGCCAAAACAAAACCATGGGATGAAGTGCACAGTACCCATAGCCAGCTGTATCAGTCATACCATCGAATTATTCAGAAATCCCGAAATTTGGAAATCCCGCCGGTATATTTTGCGACGATAAGCGAACCACTCGGGATTGTTCCGCAAGAAATGTGGGGAAGTTTTCCTCAGTACGACAATCCGGGTTTGTTTAATGACGATTTCCTCAGAACAGGAATAACAACGAATAAATGGAATTTTTTTTCCGACGAAAAACGTGTACTCCCATTCGACAAAGAAATGTATGAACTTTCGATAAATATTTTGGGAAAAGTAGTTGCCGATTTTATTGTCAATAATTACCAAGGCAGAAGAATAATTTCATTTGTTGATAATGAAAGCGGTCCCAAAAGTACCCATGCAGACATGTTGGATAAAGCGTTATTTTTACTGAGCCAAAAAGGAAATAAATACAACATTGAAAGATTCCACAAACGCAGAAAATCTCGTGAAGCGCCATTGGAATATATCCTCTCAAAAATTTCCAATTAATAATTATGCTAAAGTTTATTAGTGACAAAACACCTTCTGTTAGAAAGCCAACATGTTCAGCGAAATAACCTTAGAGATCTAATCCTCGGGGGTCAGGATGGCCTCGTAAATGTACTTGGAATAGTTTTTGGCGTATCATCGGCCGGTGGTTCCGTCCAAGTGATTCTTGCCGCCGGTCTCGCTGCCACTTTTGCCGAGGCAGTTTCTATGGGGGCCGTTGCTTATACTTCAACACTGTCAATGAGAGATTATTACCTCAAAGAACTCTCTCTCGAAAAAAACGAAATCAAACAAGTTCCCAATGAAGAAAGAGAAGAAATTAGAAAAATTTATAAGGACAAAGGTTTTTCCGGAAAACTCTTGGAAGAAGTAGTAGACCAGTTAACAAAAGATAAGCAATCTTGGGCAGAGACAATGGTTACCGATGAGCACAAACTCGAACCAATTGATACCAAGGACGTTCTCAGGTCATCAATCGTAGTTGGCGCCTCCACGATTGGAGGATCATTAATTCCCCTCCTGCCTTATCTAATTTTAGGTTCACACCAGGCAGTCTACTTTACTCTGGTTTTATCGGCAATTGCTTTATTTCTAGTGGGATTCTACCAAGCTAAAAGTTATATTGGCAGTCCTCTCAAAAAGGGACTGCAAATGCTTCTCATAGGCATGGGAGCAGCCATAATTGGCTTTGCAGTCGGTAAGATTTTCAATGCAAAAATGTAACTTGTCAAAAACTACATCTTATAGTATACTAACGATAGTTATGAAACAAACAGCCACCAATTCCTATTGGCACTATATCTCTCTTAGGGGGGCTGCTAGTTTTGTGGTCTAAAACCATTTATTAAAAATAAACTATCAACCTCCCAATGGGAGGTTTTTTATTGGAAAAAAATATGAAAACCATTACTACACCCAGCTTTAGAAAACTTTATGCCTTTGGTAAGAAATTACCCTTAGACCTATCACTAAGTGAAAACCCCCTGGGGTGCTCGCCAAATATTTCTATGGTTTTAAAACAGCTAACCGAAACTGACTTTTTTGACTACCCGGATCCGGATTGTCTTCAGCTGAAATCAGCACTTAATAAGCGGTTCCGGATAAAAGCCGGATGCATCTTTATTGCCAACGGCTCCGAGGCAATTATTAAGTTGATTCCTCAAGTCTTGATTAAACCCGGAGATGAAGTGATTATTCCTAGGCTTACATTTCCCATGTTTGAAATTGCTTCAAAAATGAGCCTCGGTAAGGTAACTATTTCTGAAATGTTACCGGATTTTTCAATAGACCTTGATGAAATCAAATCAAAAATAAATAAAAACACTAAACTGATATTTTTGTGTAACCCCAATAATCCAACTGGAAAAACGATATCCAAAAAACAGTTGCTCGATTTCGTGAGGAGCACAAGTGCAATTGTAGTAGTTGATGAGGCAAATATTGAATTTGGTGGAAGTACTTTAATTAGAGAAAGTAATATTTTTCGGAATCTAATTGTTTTGAGAACTTTTTCCAAGGGATTCGGGCTGGCCGGTTTCAGGATAGGATTTTGCGTTGCGTCTAAAGATATTATCCGAAAATTTGAAAGAGGAAGTCAGCCGTTTCCCGTCTCTACAGTTGCCGAAAAAACAGCCATTGCTGCACTTGCTGATAAAGATTTTATTAAAATGACCAAAAAGTTTATGAAAAATGAAAGATCGTTTATATCCAGACAGATGAGAAAAAGGGGATTTGAGGTTGTGGATTCACAGGCAAATAATTTGCTGATAAAGATTCCGAAATCGTTTAAAAGATTTTCTCAGATGTTAAAGATGAAAGGTGTCTCTGTCGTTGACAGTTCTTCTTTCGATTTTGAAAAAGGAATATTTATCCGAGTTAGTCCGAGGTTACGGACCATAAATATAAAATTTATTCAGATAATTGATCAAATCATTAAAACCCGGTAATACACATATTTGAACTGTTCTCCGGAATAACATATAGTTAATATATGCTTAACCCTCAATTACTGGAATACATAAAGCATCAGCTGGAATTTAATCAGCCAATTGACTTTATCAAAAGTAATTTAACCTTAGCCGGTTGGAAACAGGAAGATATTGAACAAGCAATCAAGGAAATAACTTCTTTGCCAAAAACTAACTCAGTAGAAACGGTTCAGTCGGAAATTTTTCAAATTGTTCCCAAACCAAAAACAATAAATTTGCTTTCAAACCTGGTTTTTCTTTTAGCCCTAATAAATATTCCCGCTGCGTTTGCTGGAAGCATTAGCATTTTGGTAACCAATCAAGCCATGATGAAGGGTAATCCCGGAGGGTTGGAATATTCGATGATAAAAGCCATTCCTTTTATTGGTCTAATTAGTCTTCCTGGAATTATTTCCTTGCCACTACTCTTACTCGCCGCCATAAAGATAAGATCCGGTAGTCCAAAAGCTTGGAAGTCGGGCCTTATCATTCTAATAGCCATTCTTTTAACAAATTTACTCACAGGCTTTTTGACGGCAGCTTTAATGAGTCCTATTTATTCTGCTACTAGTTTGAACTAAAAAATGCAATTTACACAAATATTAACACCACTATTATGGATCGGGCTGATAATCTATCTTATTTTTTCAAAAAAGAAATTTACTTTCCCGGATACTGAATTATCATATAAATCCATTATTTTTTTAGGACTGGTATCGTTAACAGCTGTTATCGTTAACGTAAGCATTTTTGTTGTGGCGTACACTAAGGCCTATCGACCGGATTTTGGATATCAATCAATTACCAAACAAATCGATTTCCACTTATATTTACCTCAAAAACTTCCTACCGGTGATGAACAGGTTTCCAAATTTTATTTCGATGAAAAAGTAATTACCGGCTACCCAAAAGCAGTCCGTTTCGCATTTGATATTCCCATTTCATCAATCGCAAAAGGAGAAAAATCAAAAGTAACCTTAATTACGGAAACAAAAGTTGACCCTAGCTTTAGTATTGAAAACTATATATCCGCAAACACTAAAACAACTACCCCTCTCAAATCGCAACCTCTTGTCTTATCCAAACAACAGGATAGTTTTGTCATCCTTCAAACGAGTGATTTTGTTAACACTGTATTTGTAAAGACAATTGACAACGTATTCATAGAAATTTCCTCTATCCGGGAATCAACCGATAACCTCATTTCTATCGCTAACAATTTGGAATAATTCTGCCTAGACGGAAGCAATCAAGGCGTCCCCGAAGGGGAGAACTGGAGAATACGATCTTTCCTCCAAAACAGTCGGGGTACTCACCAGCGCCCTAACATTTGGCGCAGTCCTCGGTACTCCGGGGAGAATTGAGGGGAAACATATTCTCTAATTAACAGTCGGGGTACTCATAATTCTGCCTAGACGGAAGCAATCAAGGCGTCCCCGAAGGGGAGAACTGGGGAATACGATCTTTCCTCCAAAACAGTCGGGGTACTCAGAATTGAACTGAGATCGCGCGCACCCCATGCGCGCATACTGCCGTTATACTATACCCCGAAACGAACATGCCAATTTTACCATGCATTAGCTCGGCTCGATAATCCTCTTGCGAAAACGATTAACATATCTATAATGACTAATAGATTAGCAAAAAACCCGAAAGCTTATGCCTAAAAAATCCAAAGAAGAGAAACCAAAAGTTGTCCAAGTTAGTGATAACAGCGCCCGCTTAACTGCAGTAAAAATCGCCATGCAGCAAATCACCAAGCAATTTGGCGAAGGTGCCATCATGCGCATGGGGTCCGACAAAATCAATGAAAAAGTTCCTGTAATTTCTTCCGGATCAATTAGTCTCGACCTTGCTCTCGGTGTTGGTGGCTTTCCTAAGGGTAGAATTATCGAAATATACGGACCGGAAGCGTCAGGAAAAACTACACTTGCCCTTCACGTCATTGCCGAAGCCCAGAAAGGCGGTGGAGTTGCCGCTTTTATTGACGCCGAACACGCTGTTGACCCAACCAGAGCCAAATCAATCGGTGTCGACTTGGATAGTCTTTTGCTTTCCCAGCCCGACAATGGTGAACAAGCCTTGGAAATTGCTGAAACTCTTATTCGTTCCGGTGGTGTCGATGTAGTCGTTATCGACTCTGTCGCCGCTCTCGTCCCCAAAGCCGAAATAGAAGGCGAGATGGGTGATGCTTCCATGGGTATGCAGGCCCGTCTCATGAGCCAAGCCCTAAGAAAAATTACCGGTGCTATTTCTAAAAGTAAGTGCATCGTTATCTTTACCAACCAGCTCCGCGACAAAATTGGTGTCATGTTCGGAAATCCGGAAGTTACTACCGGTGGCAAAGCCCTTAAGTTTTATGCTTCTATCCGTATAGACATGCGCAAAATTGGCAATATTCAAGAGGGTGAAGAAATTATCGGTTCTCGTCATCGTGCCAAAATTGTCAAAAACAAAGTCGCCTCTCCTTTTAGATCGGCAGAGTTTGATATTTTAAATGTCGGTGGAATTAGCAAACTTGGCGATCTTCTGGATACCGCTATCGGTTACGAAATTATTCAAAAGGCGGGTGCCTTCTTAAAGTACGGCGGAGAAACAATCGCCCAAGGAAGAGATGCAGCCAAAGCCGTTCTTGCTGAAAACCCGGAATTAATTGAAAAGATAAAGAAAGAGGTTATCGCCAAAGTTAATGCCGGAGCCACACTCACCAAGTGAGGTAAGATCTAGTCTCATTAAATATGCAGCCTTTTGTCTTAGTAGAAGACCATATTTTGAGGGAGCTTTAAGGCAAAAACTTATACTCCGCTCAAAAAAACTCAAGCTCGAAAATGCCACAACGGAAATTACCGGAATTTTGGATGATTTAAGAAAAAGTGGCTACCTTGATGACCCATATTTGGCAGCGGCCTATGCCAGGCGTCAACTGGATAAGTCTTATGGTCCCAAAATCATTAGTTTAAAGCTAAAAAGGCTCGGTGTAGATCAATCCACGATTAGTTTAGCCTTAGAAGAGGCGGACATCCCCAAACAGCTTGAGGCAATCAAAAAATACGCTCTAAAATACCGGAAGCTAGATAAATTCAAACTTGTTTCCAAGCTCTACTCCAGAGGTTTTACGGGGAGTGCCATTAATAAACTATTTGACTCCGAGTACTTTGAAGATTAGAATATGAATACTATTCTAGGAAGTCTATCTTAAAATTACGCAATGTTCGATACACGCAATAACAATATAAATACAATCAAGTCGCTTCGCGGCTGATTTTTGCGATATTCATAAGAGACTCTTAGACTAGGTTTATTATTTTTGTATAAACCATGTCTTTACTTTCAATTTTCAAAACAAACCTATTTAAAGGATCTTCTGCCTCTACTTCGACGACTAAAAAAACAGTTGAAGCTACTCCCGTAGCCGTCAAAAAAGAAGAACCCAAAGTCGTTGTTTCTTCCGTTGATACCGCAGCCATCATCGCCCAAGCCCAAGCTCAGGCACAAAATCAGGCCAGGGAGATCATTCTGGCTGCCAAAGATGAGGCTTTCAAGCTCAAAGATCAAGCCATTAAGGATGCCAGAATCCAGCTGGAAGATATTGAGGTTAGATCTAAAACTTTAGTTCAAAAGCAGCAAGGACTTCAAGTTCTTGAAGATCAGGCTAGAAAACTAAAACTTTCCTTGGAGTCTGACCAAAAACAAGCCGATGAAATGAAAGCCAAGATCGGTGAACAGGAAACAGCCATGGCCAAAAAACTGGAAAAGATCGCATCCCTAACCACAGAACAAGCCAAAAAAGAACTTCTTGCTCAGGTTGAAAAAGGTTCCTCTCAAGAAATAGCCAGAATCATCAAAGAAACAGAAGAAAAAGCCAAAATCGAAGCCGACGACCTGGCTCGCGAAATATTAGTTGATGCCATGCGCGCCGGTGCCACCGATTATGTTGCCGAATACACTGTCTCCACAGTCCCAATTCCTGACGAAGAAACCAAAGGCAGAATTATTGGTAAGGATGGTAGAAACATCCGTATTTTTGAAAAAGTTTCCGGTTGTGATGTTTCTATGGATGATGCGCCCGATGAAGTCAAACTCAGTAGCTTTGATCCCATAAGGCGTGAAATTGCCCGCGTTACCCTAATTCGATTAATTAAAGACGGCCGCATTCACCCCGCCAGAATTGAGGAATATTTCGACAGAGCCAGACGCGATGTTGAACAAGTAATGTTCCAAGAAGGTCAAAAACTTTGTCATGCTGTCGGTGTTTACAATATGCCCCGTGACGTCATTGCTGTTCTTGGTCGTTTCAAATTCCGCACTTCCTATGGTCAAAATATGATCAGTCACACTCTTGAAGAAACCAGAATTGGTATCAAATTGGGAAACGAAGTCGGTGCCAATATCGACAACATCCGTCTTGGTTGTCTCCTCCACGATATTGGAAAAGTTATTGAAGGTGAAGGTAATCACGTTGAGTTGGGCGTTAATTATTTAAAGAAATACAATCT
Organism: Candidatus Collierbacteria bacterium; assembly: GCA_903886255.1. Taxonomy (GTDB): domain Bacteria; phylum Patescibacteriota; class Microgenomatia; order UBA1400; family MFAQ01; genus UBA2277. The sequence continues at coordinate 84,696 of CAISLM010000072.1, read as the reverse complement.
TCCTCAAGCAGTCATTGATTGTGTGGCTCAACACCACGAAGATGAAGAATTTACTTCGGTTGAATCAATGATTGTTTATATCTCCGATGCCATCTCCGGTTCGCGTCCTGGAGCCCGCCATGAGAACACCGAAGAATATGGGAAAAGAATTCGCCAGCTTGAAGAAATTGCTAGAAAACATCCGGAAGTTGAAGATGCCTACGCTATATCCGCCGGTCGCGAAATTAGAGTCATTGTTAACCCTGGAAAAGCAGGTGATGATCAGCTCCCAATCCTTGCTCAAGCCATCCGCGATGAGATTCGTTCAACCATGACTTTCCCCGGAACTGTCAAAGTAAACGTCATTCGCGAGACGCGCGCTGCAGAAATTGCAAGTTAAGACTTGCATAATGAATCTTTTTGGTGGTAACATCAGCTAAATTAATTATTAGTTAACTGCCCAGTCACCTTAAGGGGGTGAATCATATGACCAAACAAACTCTGATCGGGATAGTATCAAAAAAGGTACATCTAACCAAGAAGGCAGTTAAAGAAACTGTCGATACATTCTTCGAGGAATCAATCGTTGCTCTTGGTAAGGGTGAAAAAGTTGTTGTTTCTGGTTTTGGAACTTTTTACGTTGGAAAAGTTGACGACAAACAAGTTGTACCTTTTGGCAATGAAGGTAAAAGACAAGTTGTCAAAGGCCACAAAGTCATCAATTTTCATGTAGGCAAACCTCTTAAGAAGAAGGTTTGGTAAATGCCGAGCGTTTTCATCAAAACATTTGGTTGCCAAGCGAACAAATCCGATTCGGAACGAATTCTTGGTGATTACTCCTCTCGCGGTTATACAGAAACAGAAATTTGGCGTGAAGCAGACGAGATAGTTTTGAATACCTGTTCAGTCCGTCAATCTGCCGAAGATCGTGTTCGTGGTTTTATTCTAAATCTCAATAAATATTTACAGGAGACCGGCAAGAACAAACCAAAAGTAATTCTCACTGGGTGCATGCTTCACTTTAATGAGAAAGAGATCCACGAACTTCTTCCCGAGGTGGATGAAATTCTTCCTATTGCCGAGGTTGGCTTTAATCAAAAATCAATTCGAAAAGATAAAGATAGCGCTTGGGTTCCCATTTCCACCGGATGTAATTCATTCTGCACTTATTGCATCGTGCCATTTTCCAGAGGGAGAGAAAGATCCAGACCCATTGACGACATCGTCAAAGAAGTTGAAAGTCTAGCTCTCGATGGTTACAAAAATATCAATCTCTTGGGCCAAAACGTAAATTCATTTGGTTTGGAAAAATCGGGGATTAATCTCCGAAAACTCTACATGGACAAAGACAATTTTTCCGCCGGTACAATTCCTTCAAACGAATCACAGTATACAAAGCCAACCACAAAACCACCATTTGTACTTTTGCTACAAACAATCAGTAAAATCCCCGGCATAGAAAAAATCACTTTCTTTACCAGCAATCCTTGGGACTTTTGGAATGAATTAATCGATGAGATCGCGATAAATCCAAAAATTGATCGCTTTATTCATTTACCGGTTCAGTCAGGCAGCAATCATATTTTGAAATTAATGAATAGGGGATATACACGCGAGTCCTATCTTTCGTTAGTAAAAAGAATCAAAGAAAAAGTCCCCGATGCTGTTTTTGGAACAGACATTATTGTTGGATTCCCCGGGGAAACAGACGATGATTTTTTAGATACATTAGACCTAGTCAAAAAAGTCGGCTTCAAAGTTGCCTTTGTTGCCCGGTATTCACCCAGGCCGGGAACTGCTTCATTCAAGCTATATCCCGACGATATCACTGCCAAGGTAAAAAAAGAACGTTGGGAAATCTTGGATAAAATCACTAATAAAGATAACCTTTCAAATCGCCCTCTCATTCCTTAGCCGTCATTGCGAGGAGTGAAGCGACGTGGCAATCCAGTAAAATATATTGATTGTCATTCCGGGCTTGACGCGGAATCCATAAAAATTAAACATTAATGGAAACAAATCAAAAAATAATCGTTATCTGCGGCCCAACTGCGTCGGGGAAAACAGGTCTGGCACTTCAATTAGCTAAAGCTCTTCCCAAAGTTAACATTCTTTCCGTTGATTCCAGACAAGTTTACAAAAGTTTGGACATAATCTCCGGTAAGGATATTCCGGACAGTTTACCCAAAGGAATAAATATTTTCGGACACGATTTGTTTGAACCGGATGAAACTGCGAATCTCGCTGATTTTGTCCGATACTCTCAAAAAATAATTCAGAATTCTAAGGATACAAATACCCCTCTCGTAATTGTCGGCGGTACGGGGCTCTATCTTAAAGCCATTACGCAAAATCTTTCCAATATCTTAATTCCTCCCAATCAAAAATTACGTCAGAAATTGGAAAAATTATCTCTATCTGAACTTCAAGGCCTATTGCAAAAAGAAAATCCTGAAAAATTCTCATCGTTAAACCATTCTGACATAATGAACCCCCGTCGTTTAATTAGGCAAATCGAAATTTCGGAAAGTCATTCCGGGCTTGACCCGGAATCCATATTCAAGCATTGTAACGAAGTTACAAGCGAATATAAGAGGAAGCACAAGTGTTTAGTAAAGATAACGCAGTTATCGACAAAACACGAGCAAGCTCTTATACAAGTAACACCATTTTCTGAAGTTAATTTTCGTTGGATCGGTTTAATGCCCGACAAAAATACACTCAAAACAAATATTAAAAATAGGGTAATTAAAAGAATTGATGAAGGGGCTATCGATGAAGTAAATAGATTAATCAAAAATTATCCGGACCATACTCTTCCTATCTATACCGGTCTTGGTGTATCTCAAATAATTAACTTTTTAAGCGGAAATATAACCAAAAATCAGTTAGTGGAACAGTGGACAAATGCCGAAGCCGACTATGCCAGAAGACAAATTGTCTGGTTCAAAAAACAAAATGACATTGTTTGGTATGATAAAGACATAGATAGAAACTTGCTGATAAAAGAATTGAAAAAATATTTCCAAAATGCTTAAAAAACGCCATGTGGTTATTGATATCTCCCTATCCTCGATTTTTCGAATATTAGTAATAGTTGCTGCAATCTTTTTCTTTGCCAGTACGTATAACATATTAATCTTGTTGTTTGCCTCACTGATTATTTCATTCTCAATCAGTCCACTCGTTCAAAAATTGGAAAATAAAAAAATCCATCGCGGTGTCTCTTCAATTTTGATTTTGATAACAGTCTTTTCTATTTTTGTTTTTGCCATCTCCACAGTTATCTCCCCAATAATTACTCAAACGCAACAATTATTTCAAAGACTCCCTGACCTCACAAATAAAGTACTACCTTATCAGCTAGATTTTAATGATTTTTCTTCACAAATCGGTAGTGTGCCTGGCAAATTTTTCAATTTTGCCATCGATACCCTAACCGGTGCAATATCGGTTTTAGCCGTAATAGTTATGAGTTTTTATCTGCTTCAAGAGAGATCAAAAATTGAAACAGACCTAAAGGTTTGGTTTGGCCAAAAAGGGGAAGCCTATTACAAAGTAGTTAACGAGTTGGAAGTCCAAATTGGAAACTGGTTCAGGGGAGAATTAATCTTGATGCTGATTATCGGCATCTTGGCCTTCATTGGTTTTTCGATTATCGGCATTCCATATGTTCTTCCATTAACACTGATAGCGGGTTTGTTGGAAATTATTCCTAGCATTGGACCCGTTGTTGCAGCCATTCCTGCTGCCATAGTCGGTTTTTCAATCTCTCCAGCTTTGGGTTTGGGTGCTCTCGTTGTCTCGATATTAATTCACCAACTAGAAAACAATTTGATTACCCCAACAGTCATGAAGCATGCCGCAGGTTTAAATCCTATCATTACTATCTTGGCCGTCATGATGGGTCTAAAAATTGGTGGGCCGCTCATGTCAGTTCTCGCCATTCCATTAGTACTTTCGATCAAAGTACTTCTTACCCACGTCAGATTTAATAAAACGACGAACGTTCCCGAACTTCAATAATTTATCTGCCATTGAGGCAGACCCTTTCGGGACCCCCGGGCCATAGTAAGCCGGATTTTGTCTAGGAGGAACATCTATCTAATGCTCGAGACTTCTGGGACGGAAAAGGCACCTTAATCCCAATTCGTCGATTGCAGCGGGGCGGGTTACCACTTCCATAAAATTACTCTTATGGAATCTCTTGTATCCAAGAGCGTTTCACCTTTATTCGTCTCTGTGGCCCTATCGCGCCACTTAGGTCGCCCTAAATGGAACCAAGTTTCCTTGGTCACCCTTCCTTTTTGCTGTCCGGACTTTCCTCCCCGCCATAGGCGGGGCGTTCCTCACCAGCACCCGGGAGTACGTATATTATATCAAGACGATAATATAGTTATCGGCGTAGATATAAGAGGAAACGCACAACGACATTTCAATAACAGCTGTTATTGAAAGGAGGCGGAGTAAGCTCTTATACCAACCACATAAGAGCAAGCTCTTATATCAAACACCGCAGTCAATGTGGTCGCAATCTCCTATAATGTTGCATTTTTCGCCAGTTTTGCTATAATTACGCACAAGAACCTTAAATCAGTCCAAAACGGAGGCAAGAATGGTCAAGGTTAGTTCTCCCCAAGATATCACCCAAAAACACCATTTTCTTTTGCTCATTTTCAAAACCGAAACTCATCATGTTGAAGGGGATGAAAGATCCAGAACCAATCCCGGACATGGCTATCCCGCACACGACGACATCATCAATACGACGGAAACTTATGTTTTTGAAGACCAAGCAGACCTCGAAGCTAAACTAATCAAGCTGTACGATGAAAAAAGAGACCGAAAAGACATTGTAGTTATTAACATTGCCTGTGTCTTTGAGGTGAAACCTAGTACAAAGATTGAATTTAGATAACCTAAATCATTTGTCAGTCCCGCTCCGGCGGGACTTTTTGTTGACTAAATCACTAATTCTCTATAAGATATAGCCATGCAATCAAACTTTGTTTTTTCTTTCGAAAACTCTCTCTCTTTAGCCTTTAACCAGGTTCTTGTAGGCATAGTCAGCTTCATACCCAGCCTATTAGGGGCAATTGTGTTGTTCTTGCTCGGTCTTATCCTTGCCGGTTGGTTAAAATCGCTTACAGTCAAACTGCTTAATCTGGCCAAGCTTGACGGAGCCATCAAAAACGCCGCCATCAAAGAGTTTTTGAAAAATGCCCAAATGACCGGAAAGATCGAGGTTATCATCGGTGAAATCATTCGTTGGATTACAATCGCCTTATTTTTTGTTGCCAGCATAAATGTTCTCGGCCTAACTTCAGTCAGTGAGTTTTTAAGCAGTATTATTCTTGGCATCCCAACATTAATTGCAGCCATAATCATTCTTGTCGTCGGAGTTGTAGTTTCCGGATTTTTAGAAAAGATGGTCAAGGGATCTCTTGGTTCACAAGATCCTGCTTTCTCTCGTCTTATTGGAAAAGTCGTTAGCTACGCCACAATGACGATGTTTATTCTTGCTGCCATTTCCCAGCTCGGCATTGCCCGAACATTTATTGAAACAACCTTCACCGGTTTTATCGCCGCACTGGCTTTAGCCATTGGCATTAGCTTGGGGCTTGGATCAAAAGATTTAGTTAAATCTCTTCTCGAAGGTTGGTACAAAAATATCAAGAAGAAGTAAAACTTTTTTTCCAACAAAAAACCCAAAATTGATTGCTCTCCTTTGGGTCTTTTGACGGGCTTTTATTTAGCGCCGATTTTGAACATCTTTGTTCCACAGGTTGGGCAAACAGCTTTAACGGCTGGTTTACCATTTTTCATAGTTACTCTTTCGAATTCAGCCACTTCTTTTTTGGCTCTACATTTTACACAATAGATCTGCATTTTCTTGGTTCACCCCCTTTCTTTATGTTAGTGCCTTGATAAATACTGCCAGAAAGCTAACTCCAAGGCTAGGACAAGCATAGATAGAAGAAAAGTCTTTGTCAAGTCCAATCTCAAATATTTATTTTCAGGCTCATCCGAAAGAACTACCATTTTTTCTTTATTTGTGCCTGTTTTAAGCCACTCCTCTTTAACTTGAAATGTCTGACTATCTTTACGCCTATTCTCGCTCCTAATTTTTTCTTTTCTTGTTTTTCGATTTCGGTTCATGGTTCAAGTATAATAAACTTAATACGTCTATGATACCAACAATTTATCTATTTGGCTTTCTTGCTTTGTGGCTCATCGTGGTCACAATCCTTCTTGTTAGAATGCTTCTTCACTATCGACGTCTCACATCAGATGTCTCCAAAAAAGATCTAATATCCTCTCTAAATCAACTGATCTCAAATTCAGAAAGAAATACCAAAGATATCGAAATGTTAAACAACAAACTGAATAAAGATATCGAAGATAACAAAAAACATCTCCAAAGGCTCGGCTTCAAAAGATATAATCCATTCACAGATACTGGTGGAGATCAAAGCTTTACTGCAGCCTTTTTAGATGACTTAGGAGACGGGATTATGATAAGCTCATTACATAGTCGCGAAAATACTAGGCTTTATGCCAAAAAAGTTGCCGGCGGAAAAGTAAACGCCCAGACTCTTAGTAGCGAAGAACAAGAAGTTATCAAACAAGCATTAAAATAATTCATGTCTTCAGTTAAACTTTTTTCAATCAAAACTGTCGTTGGTTTAGTCGCCACCTTTTTAATTTCCGGTGGTGTCGCTTACGCAGTCGTCCCCGCTTCCGGTGGAGCTTTAATTTCACCAAGGATTGCTGCTCCTTCAGAGACCCCGGTCAAATCCGCAGGTTTCGGTCAATTTGCCAACGAACCTCAAACACAACCATGTCCAATCAATGGAAAGCTTTACAGCAAATCGGAAGAAGCTCTATGGCAAACACGCCGCCCGATACTCGCCATGATTGAAAACCATGTTGATGCACGTCCACAGTCAGGCCTTTCTTCCGCAGATGTTGTCTATGAGGCCGTCGCTGAAGGAGGAATCACCCGCTTTATGGGAGTTTTCTACTGCGGTGCCCAGGCAGATAATGCCAAAGTTGCCCCAGTTAGATCTGCTCGTATGTATTTTGTTGATTTGGCCACTGAGTACAACACCCCCATTTATCTCCATGTCGGTGGTGGAAACTGTAGTCGTGACCAGGCCTCAGGTCAATGCACTTCCGACCCAAGAGCCATGGCCATCGAAGAGCTAGCCAGGCTCGGCTGGAGAAAACCGGGCGGCAATGATTTTGACAGCACTGGAGACATTGGAATGCCTGTCCTAGGCCGTGATTACAATCGTCTTGGTGCAGATAAGGTTTTAGCCACAGAACACACCATGGTCGGCTATCTTCCCGCAGCCTGGAACGAGGCTCAGAAACGTGGCTATACTTCTGCCATGCCCAAGGGAACCACTTGGTTAAGTGGGTTTAGGCCTTGGAAGTTAGACGAAGCAGAACCAGTTGCCGGCACAACCCCTGCAACCGATATAAAATTCGAATTTTGGAAAGGCTACACCGACTTTGACACCGAATGGAAATATGATGCTGCCACAAAAACTTACCTTAGAAGCCAGGGTGGCACAGCAGCCATAGACTTGGAAACAAAAAAACAACTAAGTACCTCAAATATCGTCATCGAATTCGCCAAAGAAATCGACGATCTTGATGTTCACCTGCATCTTTTCTATGGAGTTATCGGTAGCGGAACCGGAATTGTCTTCAGAAATGGCGTGGCGGAGCAGGTAACTTGGAAAAAGCTCAAAGAGCTGGATAGAACTATCTATTATGATCAATCGGGTAAGGAAATCACATTCACCCCTGGAGTCATCTGGGTAGAAATATTACCCACGGGCGATAAAGTCGAGTACAATTAGTCTACGGGCCTGCCCAATATATGGCCAAACTATCAGACTTAATCATTTCTAAAGTTAGAGTCAAGCTTCTAAAGATATTTCTTTCGGACTCCAAAAACATGTTCTATGTCCGTGAACTTACAAGAGCCACTAAAGAAGAAATAAATGCTGTTAGACGAGAGCTGGAACACTTACAAAAAGCCGGATTGCTAAAAAGTGAAAAGCGTGGAAACCGGCTTTACTACTCAGTTAAAACTTCATTCTCTATTTACCCCGAGCTGTCAAACCTTATCTCAAAGTCGTCAGGTCTTGGAAGATTGGTGCTCAAAAATCGAAGTAAACTTGGATTTGTAAAATTTGCTTTTATTTCCCAAAAACTTGCTCGCGGCTTAAAGCGCGACCCGGAAGAAGTCGATTTAATGTTGATTGGAAAAATTATCATGCCCCAAGTCGCCATTCTTGTAAAATCTGCCGAAAAACTTCTTAACACAGAGATTAATTATTCATGTATGACTGAAGATGAATTCAATTATCGTAAAAATCACCAGGACCCTTTCATTATTAAGGTTCTTCTCCAACCCCGTATCACTCTAATAGGAGATGAAATTCAATTATTGAGCTGATGGCCACTCAAAAAATTCTCAAAGTCGGCAACTCACTTGGTATTACCTTGCCATCAAATCTTGTAAAAGATCTATCACTAAAACCTGGTGATCAAGTAGAAGTAGAAAGAGAATTAAATAATTCTCTTATCGTGAATTTCATTGATAGTCATCAGCTAAGTCTCGGACTTTCCCCTAAAAATAGACATAATAAACATATATAATTCATATCGATGACTCTTCAGAAACCACAAAAGGTTTTTATTTTTATCTGCATAATAACTTTAATGTCTTTGTACGTTGTTTTGCCGGCAAAGATATTTAATTTCCAAGTTCCCAGAATAAATTTTCAGATTGGCAGCTTAGATCTATCAAAACCAATTGACCTGAAGGAAGGTCTAGATATTAAAGGTGGTCTGCAAGTTACTCTTTCGGCAGATATGAAAGATATTGCCCAAGGAGATCGTGCCACCGCTTTAGAGTCGGTTAAAACAGTCATCAGTCGTCGCATTGACCTTTTTGGAGTCTCAGAATCAGGAATTAAAACTGCAGTATCGGGAAATGATTATCGGCTTATTCTCGAATTACCCGGTGTCACCGATTCACAGCAGGCGCTTGACCTTATTGGTCAAACTGCCAAAATGCAATTCGCACTTCCCATCTTTACTCCCGGAAAAACTGCCACAGAATCATCAACACTCACAGGATTCACCCCAACAGACTTAACTGGAGCTGATTTGGCCAAAGCGGCGGTTACTTTCGAAACTCAAGACCGCCAGCCGGGCGTTTCAATCTCTTTTAAAGATTCGGGAAAAACAAAATTTGCCAAACTGACCAAAGATAATCTTGGCAAACCAATCGCCATTCTTCTCGATGGTTATCCCATCACTATGCCCACTGTCCAAGTCGCAATTACCGATGGCAACGCTCAGATCACCGGGAAATTTACTACCGAAGAAGCCAAAGCTCTTGCTGTCCAGTTAAACGCCGGCGCTCTCCCTGTTCCCGTTTCGGTTCTTAGCCAAAAAAATATTCCTGCTACTCTAGGTGCCGACTCAATAAAAAAGAGCGTTACTGCAGGTGCCATTGGCCTCTCAATGGTTATTTTCTTCATGATTGCCTATTATGGTCGTCTTGGGCTTATCGCTTCAATTGGCTTATTCATCTATGGAATTATTACTCTTGCCCTTTATAAATTAATTCCTGTCGTTCTTAGCCTTCCCGGCATCGCCGGTTTCATTCTCTCTGTTGGTATGGCAGTCGATAGCAACATCCTCATTTTTGAGCGTTACAAAGAAGAAATTAGAGGCGGTAGAGCCTGGAAAGTCGCCCTCGAACTCGCCTTCGGTAGAGCCTGGAATAGCATCAAAGACGCGAACGCCGCCACGATTCTCACCGGGTTAATTCTTTTCAACCCTCTTGATTGGAGTTTCTTGAACACTTCTGGATCGGTACGCGGTTTTGCTTTTACTCTTGTCCTCGGAATTCTAATTTCTCTCTTTACTGGTTTGGTTGTAACCAGAAATTTCCTCCGCATGTTCTACAAAGAAAAATCAAAAACTAACGACGAAAACAAAAAATTATGAACTGGATGAAGCACATGTCTCTCTACTTTTTACTTTCGGCCTTGGTTATTGTTCCGGGAATTTTTTCTCTAGTTAGATGGGGTTTGCGTTTATCTATTGAATTTACTGGCGGTTCACAGCTCACAGTTACCCAATTAACCCAGGATCCAAAATCGATCGCCGGATCGTTCAGAGATTACTCACCCATTATTTCCGACAGTAGTAAAGACACTCTTACTTTAAAAATGAAGGCGATCACCCAAGAAGAAGTTACCAAGATCATTGGAGACTTAAAAAAAGCTAATCCAAAAATAACTACAACTGATTTCGAGACAATTGGGCCAGCACTTGGTGCCGAAACTATTAGAAAAACACTCAATGCTCTTATGTTAGTTAGTGCTGCCTTAATCCTATACATTAGTTACGCCTTTAAGCAGTTAAAGTTCGGAGTCTGCGCCGTGGTTGCCGCTCTTCATGATACCCTTGTAGTCCTTGGCTCATTTTCTCTTTTGGGGCATTTTGCAGGAGTAGAAGTTGATCTGTTATTTGTTACTGCAGTCTTGACAATGCTTTCTTATTCTGTCCACGATACAATCGTCGTCTTTGATAGAATTCGTGAACTTTCGCATAAAACTAAAAATATAGATTTTGAATCACTCGCCAATCGCGCTGTTACGGAAACCATGGCTAGATCCCTAAACAACTCCTTGGCCGTTATATTCATGCTTTTGGCCATGTTCCTCATGGGCGGAGAAACCACCAAATATTTTGCTCTTGCTCTTCTCATTGGTACAATCACAGGAACATATTCATCCACTTTTACAGCTACACCTCTTTTGGTTCTCTGGAACAAATACATAGGCAAGAAAAAATAAGTATTCCGTTATCTTGAGATTCTTACTCGAATCAAAGCATCCTCATTTATCTCATTCCGGGCTTGACTTGGAATTACAATAATTCCACATTCGTCATTGCGAAGCACGAAGTGCTGTGGCAATCCAGATAATATTTCTGCTACAATTCAAAAACAAGTTGGCACATTTCATTTCGAAGGAGATACTTAATGTCTGATGATCTCACAACGGCACCGAAAGATCCGAACAAAACCGCACGCATTGTAATTCACCCTTGGAAAAATGGTTTTGCATATGAAACCTGTGAAAATTGTTTGGCGGAAATAACAATTCTTGATAAAATCTGTCCCTTTTGTGGCGTCAAACTCGAAGGAACAATTAGCTCAGAAACGGAAAAAACTGCGACAGTTGATATTACTGTCACAGACGGAGGTGATTTTGGTTTCAATAGCTGTGGAAATTGTGTTGGAATTCTGCAGGGACATCCTGATCGCTGCCCCCATTGTGGTATCAAACTCGTCGGCACATATATTACCCCATCCTTTGGCGGATCAGACTTTTGAAATACCCAGCCCTGTTAATTAACAGGGCTTTTTTCTGCCAGTTCTTTAATTCGTGAAAGTAGATATTCTCGGTTATTTTTACTGGTATCTTCCAATACTTCATCAAATAATTCTTTCAACACCTTACCGATGATTGGTCCTGGCGACACTTTCAATACTTCCATAACATCACGGCCGTCTATTACCATATCATTTATTTCCATTGGTTCAAATAACTGCTCGCCAATCCTTTTCTGTAGTTCCATAAATCTCCAGCTGGTAGTTTTGCTGCCACTTCCTTTTCGGTCCGCAATTCTAAGCAGTACCATATCGGCAATATTTTCTTTCCCCACTTTTCTTATGATTCTCCGTATAGCGGCATCAGTCATTTCCGGCTGATAGGCAAACATGTGCATCCTCACCAAAGTTACGACTTTTTCAGTTTGCTTATTGGTAAATCTTAATCTCTCACAAATCTCTTTTGCCATTCTGGCACCAATCACTTCATGACCATAAAAAGTAATCATTCCTCTTGTCGGTTGTTGAAAACCGCAATTGGCACAAGTCGTCACATCTTCATCCAAATCTCTAAACATTCTTCCGCATTTCCTGCATTTATATCGCTGACTCCTTGGTTTTCCGATATCGTGAATGAATGTTGCAAAACGTACGATTGGGTCAGGAGACGAACAATTTCGAAGTGCCTCAATCATATGATCTAAGACAGTTAGTGTATGGTGGCCTCCCTGCATTACTCCGCGAGCTTCCAACACCTCGGGCATTATTTGCTCCATTAACCCGGTGGAAATTAAAAGTTGAACTCCATCTGTCGGATAATTCGAGCCGATTATCTTTAATAGCTCATCGCGGACTCTTTCTTTACTAATTTTGCTAAGTAGGGGAGCCTTTTCTGTAATTGCGGTCAAAGTATCTTTTTCTATAGCAAACCCCAGTCTTGATGCAAATCTGATTGCTCTCATCATTCTCAACGCGTCCTCTCCAAAACGTCTCTCCGGGTCTCCTACGGCCTTAATCAATCCCTTCTCAAAATCTTCTAATCCTCCCACCAAGTCAATAAGTTCAAATTTATCGTCTGTCTGCCCAATCACCATGGCGTTTACTGTGAAATCTCGTCTTGTTACGTCCTCCTCAAGAGTTTTACCCCAGCTTACATTGTCAGGTCGCCTATAATCGGAATATTCTTTCTCAGACCTGTAAGTTGTGATCTCGTACAGCTCTTTTTTTCCACCGACTTCTACTTCGTAAGATACAGTCCCAAAATCATTATTGTAAAACGGATCATATTTTTCTAAAACTTTCAAACTTTGTTCAGGCGTCGCATTTGTGGTCAAATCACAATTTTCCGGGATTTTATCCATCAGGATATTTCTAACCCCTCCACCCACTAGGTAGATCTCAAAACCACTAGCGTTATAATCACTTATTACTTGTTTTAGTTCCCCGGGGATTAGTGAAATTTCATCCGGTAATAAAAAACGTCTATACACCGACCAATCTTATCATGGTGAACAATGTAAAATATGCCTATGGAAATAAGCTACCAGGATTTTCTGGCGCAAGCTAAAGCTAAAAGACCCGGGCTTGACGAAAACAGATTGAAAAAGGTCTATCTTTTTGCGAAGAAAAAACACAACGGCCAGGTTCGTCAAACCGGAGAAAACTATATTTGCCACCCTTTATCAGTCGCTTCAATCCTCGCTGGCTGGGGTCTCGACCAGCCCAGTCTTGAAGCAGCTCTCCTCCATGACTTGCCGGAGATGGCAAATGTTCCGATTGAGGAAATTTCGTCAACTTTTGGTGAAGAAGTCTCTGGCCTCGTTGAAGGGGTTAATCGTGTTGGAAAGGTCAAATTAAGAGGTAGCCAAGACGTCGAATTCCTGGAAAATCTAAGAAAAATGTTTGTAGCTATGGCCCAAGACATTAGAGTTGTTCTGATTCGCCTTGCTGATAGATTACATAATATTTCTACACTCGATGCCGTACCAATTGCCAAGCAAAAACGGATTGCCATCGAAACTCTTGAGGTTTATGCTCCCCTTGCAGAACGCTTGGGAATGGGCCGGCTAAAGGGTGAGTTAGAGGATCTTTCCTTTCCCTATATTTATCCGGAAGAATATACATGGCTTCAAGAGATTGCCAAACCGCATTTTAAATATTCCGAAAAAAATGTTTCCGGAATTATGAATAAGCTCCGTCAGCAATTAGTCAAGCATGGTGTAAATGCAAAAGTAGAAGGCCGACCAAAACGAAAATATAGTTTATACAAAAAGTTACTTCGCCCTGAGAACAATCGCGACATTACCAAAATTTATGATTTGATGGCCGTCAGAGTTATCACGGAAGACACCTCGAGCTGTTATTCTGCTCTTGGAGTTGTGCATCAATATTGGAAGCCGGTTCCTAACATTGGTATTTCGGACTTTATCGCCCAGCCGAAACCTAATGGATATCAATCAATTCATACCAAGATTTTTGACAACATGGGGAATATAGTTGAAATTCAAATTCGTTCTGAGGAAATGCATCTAAATGCAGAATTTGGTGCGGCCGCCCACTTTGCCTATGCCGACGCCAAAAGTCATGGGGCCTCTGACAAAAAATTACAGGAGGGCACGGCTTTCAAAATTACCGATAAAATGTCCTGGGTAAAACAATTGGCCGGATGGCAAAATCAAGTAAGCACGGCCAGTGATGATATCGAAGACTACAAGCTTGACGCTCTATCGAAACACATCTATGTATTCTCTCCCAATGGAGATGTTTATGATCTTCCGGAAAACTCCACCCCGGTAGATTATGCCTTTAGAGTTCATTCCGATTTAGGTTATTATATTCAGACGGTAAAAGTTAATGGCCGTATCGCCCCTCTAGACCACGAGTTAAAAAGCGGAGATATTGTTGAGGTTCAAAAGTCAAAAACTATTAAGAAACCAAACAAAAATTGGCTTCGCTTTGTTAAAACTCAAGTTGCAAAGGGAAAAATTCGAAAAGTCATCTCTGATCAAGTCTAGTATAAAATGGATGAGTTCGATGAAAAAGTCAAATAAATCAAAAAAATACAATTTTCGTTTGCCTATTGAAATAGCATCATTATTTTGCTTATCTTTATTTTTCATTTTTTTCCCTGTCATTGAAACACCTTCATCGCTAAAAAAACCAGCCGTTAAAGCAGCCTTTGTCAGCGAGCCGGCTATGCCTGTTTCCAAAAATATTTCTGTTCCTGACCTAACCGCAACAGGAATTTTTATAACCGATCTTGATACGGGAATTGTTCTCTACGAAAAAAACGCCAACACTAGATTAAAACCGGCATCCCTAACCAAAATCGCCACTGCTCTTGTTGCCATGGACTACTTCGACCAAGATTCCGTATTGTCCGTGATAAACGGACAAAACGCCGAAGGAAGCTCGATTAATCTTAAAAAGGGTGATCAACTGATAGCAAACGACGTGTTGTATGGCCTTCTTGTTCCTTCAGGAAATGATGCGGCCGTAACCCTTGCAGAAAATTACCCCGGTGGATACCAGGCATTTGTTGCCAAAATGAACGCAAAGGCTGTAGAAATGGGTCTTCAAAATACTCATTTTGTAAACGTATCCGGTGTAGAAAGCCCGGACCATTACACTAGCGCTTATGATATCGCCATGTTGGCAAAAGCCGCCCTCAATCGTCCAGAATTCGCTTCGATTGTATCTACTCAAAAAATAACCCTAAAAAGTCTGAAAGGAAATGAGTATCCTCTTGAATCAACCAATATTCTCCTAGGCGAACCTGGCGTGTTTGGAGTCAAAACGGGCTGGACCCCGGAAGCCGGAGAGTGTTTAGTTATCTTGGTTGAAAAAGACAAACATTCCGTATTGATAAGCCTATTAAACAGCAAGGATCGTTTTGGCGAAGGCCAGTCCTTAATCAATTGGATTTTTGCTAACTTTTCTTGGGAATAAACCTAAGTTTTATTTTGCAATATCTTGGTTTACAACCGCAGAAACGTAAGCTGTAAATCCTTGGTCTCCCAGGAAAATATAAATTGGCATTGCATATCCGGTGCTAATGTCAGCATCATAGTAACCCAAAAATATTCTTCTTATTTTTACTTGTGTAGTAGTTGAATCTCCGGGAAATACATAACCCCCACCTTTTTCTAGCTCACTCCAAGCATCAGCGCCTGTCTTAATTGGATATATTCCGCTTTTTGTGTAGTCGATATTGTTATATCCATAGTTTAATTGAATAACCTTATCACTCAAACTTTCTGATCCGGAGACAACCACTCGAATTAGACCCATATTTGGGTTACTTCTATAAAATGGATAACTGGCCAACACTTCTTTAGTCTTACTGTTTGGATCAATCTCGTCAATATTTTTTCTAAATAGGTCTAGCTGAACAAAGTCGGCGTCTGATAAAGACAAAGCGTTAGTGAGTTTACCCGCATCATCTTTTAAATAAGAAATCTTTTCCACGCCAACCACGTCCGGATTCAATAGCCCTACCTTAGACAAATAATTTTCCGTATCCAAAATTACCGCTTTGTCGGATGAAAATGCTGCCATGGCCGCAAGGGCAGGATTATTTTGCCACTGTCTTGTTAAAGTGAAGTGGGTATTCACAATGTTCATATCCAGCTTAGAATTCAATTGATCCTGATTCGTCCAAACATAATTTGCATCTGTTTTTTGATCAGGCTTAAAAAGAAATCCTAGTGCCGCTGCTATTTCGATTGCATTTGCCGAATCGGTAAATGAACTTTTTTTAATCGGCTGTGAATAAATCCTCATTCTATCCACAAACGTAGGAATATTTCCGGTTGGCAGCTCTAGACTCAATTGTGGTCTATTTGTGCTTTCCGGAAAAGTAATTTTAGGCAGTAAACCAAAATCCATTGTTGGTGCCGGGAGCGGAGGGGGATTGAGCGATATATACAATTTGATAGCAGCTGATCCTAAATACCAAAGGATAGTGATTCCTACAAAACCAATTAAACCAAACTTGATTACTTTTCGTGCTGTAACCGATGCCTCCGTTAATGTCGCCATAAGCTAAATAAAGTATACTATCACTATGTCCGATACGCACGTGAGAACCAGAATTGCCCCATCACCCACTGGAGTTCCTCATATTGGAAATACTAGAACGGCCCTCTATGATTATTTACTTGCCAAAAAATACCAAGGCGAGTTTATTTTACGCATCGAAGATACAGATCAAGACCGGTTAGTCCCTGAAGCCGTCGAAAAAATTTATCGGATTCAGGAATTCTTGATGATGAAACCTGACGAGGATCCCATCGTCGGAGGCCCTTTTGGGCCATACGTTCAAACGGAACGGCTTAATCTATATAAAGAATATGCGGAGGAGCTGGTTAATATAGGGGCTGCCTATTACTGTTTCTGTTCTGAAGAAAGATTAAAACAACTTCACGAAAAAGATCAATATGCCAAATACGATCGTCATTGTCGCCACCTTTCCACCGAAGAAATAAGACAAAATATGGATTCCGGTGCGCCATTTGTTATTCGCGCCAAACTCCCTGAAACAGGTTTTACAACCTGGCACGATCTTGTCCAGGGGAAGCTTAGCCTACCCAATGCAGAATGTGATGATAAGGTGCTGATGAAAACCAATGGAATTCCCACCTATCACCTCGCCGTTGTTGTTGATGACCACCTAATGAAAATAAGCCACGTCCTGCGTGGCGTTGAGTGGATGATGTCTACTCCAATTCATTTGTTTCTATATGAATCCTTAGGGTGGGAGCCACCAATACTGGCCCACGTTCCATTGTTACTCGGGCCCGATAAAAGCAAGCTTTCAAAACGCCATGGTGCTAAATCAGTCCTTGAATATGCTGATGATGGATACTTACCGGAAGCAATAGATAATTTTCTCTTTTATTTAGGCTTTTCATACAAAGACAACTCCGATCTTCTTACTCTTGATGAAATGATCCAAGTATTTGACGAGAAAAAAATTCAAAGACAAAATGCAATTTTTGATATTCAAAAATTAAATTATTTGAATTCCCAGTGGATTAAAAAACTAGACTCTGAAGATCTCTTTAATAGATTAAAGAGATTTATTCCGGAAAACTGGCTGCTGGAAAAAGACAAACTTTTGTCTATCATCAACATAGTCAAAGAGAGAATGTTTACTCTCAAAGATTTTTCCCCCGCTGCCGAATACTTTTTCTCAACACCTAATATTGAAAAACAAATGGTTCTTGAACAATCTGCCCACACTGAAGAAGAAACAAAAAAATGGTTTGATTCGGCTATTTCTGTTATCAATAATTCCCATGAATACACGGCTGAAAAACTTCACGAAGAATTCGCTGCCACCCAAAAAGATTCTGGGTTTTCTCCAAAAGAAGCTTTTATGTCTCTACGCGTTGCCATATCTGGTCGTCCGGTCACCCCGCCCTTATTCGACTGCTTTGTAATTTTAGGGAAAGAGGAAACCCTAAAACGAATAAGTTCTGTTTTTGACTAAACTATGCCGGAAAACAATCTTCAGAATTCAATCGCAAAACTGGAAAGAAGATCAAACTCACTGCGTAAAAAAATTCGCAGATACCCCGCAGCTAAACAGTTTTTCAAAAAAACTACTTTACTGGCATATGACCTTCGTCAGAAATCGGGCCGTTTGCTTGCCGGCGCTGGATTAATCGGGAGTCTCTTAGTTATGCCCATGACTCAGATTGCTTCAGTACCGACCGAAGTCTCTCAGCCTGCACAATCAGTTCTTTCCAGTCGACAAAAAATACTTGGGAACCTTCAAGAGTTGATTCCTCATCAACCCGCCAAACTTTCAGACGATCAAGCGTCGAAAATAGAAAGTCTTATTTCTGAAAATACAAATATTCCCGTAAAAGCAGTCCTGGATGGTAACTCACTTAATCATACTGTTGGTTACATCGGTTTCGAACAACACTTACAACGTTTCCCTGGAGATAGTCTTAGCGGACATGACGAATTGCAAGAAGCTGGAATGGCGCCCGGCATAGGCGCTTTTGGATATTTTGCAAAGGATCAACAAGACTTTTCTACGAGCACCTATTTAAAAGAAAAATACTATTGTGTTGTCCAGACATTATATTTAGAAAATTGGAACAAAGATTATCGTCAGCTCAAAGATTGGTATGCTTTTAGGAAAATGCTCGTCATAAATCCTGTCAATGGTCAGGCAGTCGTTTGTGATGTGGGTGATGCAGGTCCAGCAGAATGGACCGGAAAACAGTTTGGTGGATCACCGGAAACCATGCAAGCCTTAGATCTTAATAAGGGACCCAAAAAAGGCCTCATTCTTATGTTATTTGTCGACGACCCGGAGAATAAAATTCCTCTAGGGCCGGTTAATTATTAAAAAAATTATGGCACCACTATTTTTTGACCACTTGGTTATTAAGACAGAAATAATTGAGTTAATAAACCAAAAACCGGAACCGGAAAACCAAAAAGGTAAGGCTCTACAGCTTATTGATGACATCATCTATCAAGGAATCATCGATCATATTCTGGAAAAACTTGATACTAAGCATCACGAAACTTTTCTGACTCAAGTACATGAACGTCCGTACGACCCAGAATTAATTTCTTATCTCAAGGAACACATTGGACCGGATATCGAAGAAGATTTACGTTTGGCTGCCAACAAAATGGTTAAGCAAATCCTCAAAGATCTGAGCTGACGATTGGTTTCTTGCATCAAATGTGTTAATCTAATAACCATGGAAGAAGAAAAATGTCCCAAATGCGGCTCACCACTCGCTGAAGTTACAGAAACCCCAACAGGTAGAAGGCTCAGACGTTGTTCAAAAGGTGTCTGGAATACAGAAACTCACAAAACCGACGGCTGCGATTACGTTAAATGGCTCGAAGTTGAACCCCAAACCCTTGACGAAAAATGTCCCAAATGCGGCTCACCACTAGTTCTTCAAGTCACCCGTTTTGGTAAAAAAATGAAAAAATGCAGTGCCGGCGGCTGGGATAAAGAAGCAAAAAAGGCCACTGGTTGTGATTATGTTGAATGGATCAATGGTACCACCGAAAAGCTGGACGAAAAATGTCCCAAATGCGGCGAGCCTCTAGTTTTATATACAACAGCTGCCGGTAAAAAGATGAAAAAATGTTCCACCTCAGGTTGGGATAGGGAAGCGAAACAGGCTACTGGCTGCGACTACGTCCAATGGTTAAAAACAGAATATAAACCCCAGGTTGCTAATGGCGAAGAATTTCTTCCTCCTGAAGACATTTTTTAAATTCCTCAATCCGTCATTGCGAGGCACAAAGTGCCGTGGCAATCCAGAAAAAAAGCCAACGATTCCTCGTTGGCTATATCCTTAAATATATGAAGTATCCAGATTATTTTCCTTTGCAAAGGCATAAATGTTATCTATGTCGGTATAGAATCCTTCCTGTATATCTCCCCAGCAAATAACGGTAACGGCAGATTTCATAGAAAGACTTGGATAAAATTTCTTCAAGTCCTTCAACATTTCCATGCGGGTTCCGTAACCATCGGCCCAAAATTCATCCTCTGTTACCTCGGCCACAGTCGTATGCCTTACGCTTGTAATGGTAGTTTTTACTGCCCAAGGAAAGATGTGGGTACAAAGCATTACCGGGCCTTCGCGGTAATCCCGGTGGCCTTCGCGGATAGTGATTTTTTTCTTTCCCAAAATAATATCTAAACGGATCTGAGGATCGGGCGCAATTTCAATTGCCTGCAGAGGTGCCTTCATTCTTCTCCTTTTTAGTGAACTAAGATACCGATATTCTACCTTATCTATACAAATTATTTCTTTTTATATATTCCTCTACTTCTTTTGTCACCAAACCCTCAATAGATTCACTGTTTTGAATTTTCTTACGGATATCCGTACTGGAAATATCTAGCTGCGGGATATTGGATAATTCAAAATTTTTTGGTAAAGAGAAACTTTTAGGGTCTGTAAACCCTGGTCTTGCTAGAACAAAAAAATTATAATTATGAAATAGCTCTTCACCCCTATCCCAGACTGCTTGAATTTCACTTTTGCCTTCAAACCTATCTTGAGGTTCTACCGAGTCTACACCTGTAAACCAAGAAATCTCAGCGGTTGGAAACATTTTTCTATATTGTTCCAACACCTCGATCGTCGGGGTATTTCCTTTGTATACGTCATCGAATTTAATTACAAAATTTGTCTTTCCTTTCCACAGCCATTCGGTGGGGAAGGTCAGTAGTGTCATAGCTACTCTATGATCGGGAGACACGAAACCATCCTTATCCGGTCGCACCCCTGAAGGAATCCAGAAAATTTGATCAAATCGTCCACTTTCTAACAAACCCTGAACTAATTGCTTGTGTCCCAAATGTGGCGGATTGGCTGCTGAACCGCCAATTCCAATTTTAAATTTCTCCATATCACTATCATATACGAGAGATTCATTTTTTCCACCAAGAATTTTGCATGTCTACTTTATTTCCCAAAAATTTTACACCTTCATCTATTAGCATTTTTCTTTTAGTCGCCAGTCCGCCATTACCGGAATACCCGGTCAACTTTCCATCAAAACCAACCACTCTGTGGCAGGGAACAATTGGTGCAAATGGATTTGTTTTCATATAAGTTCCCACAGCCCGACTACCTTTAGCTTTTCCGGCCAATTTTGCTATTTGACCATACGTTGCCACCTTTCCCTTGGGAATCGCTTTTGTGATTTGATAGACTTTGTCCCTAAAAATCATAAAGTTAAGTTTATCAGCTTAATTATTTTTAAATACTTTTCTGTACAATATATATATTCCCCGTCTTGTCATCGGAAAGATACAAGTTACCCTTTGAATCAAATGTCAGGTCCACAGGTCTCCCAAAAGAGTTTGCACCTGTGAGTGCACCTGCGGGTATGAAACCGGTAATGAAATCATCCGAGTTTGTAATGGTATTGCCGCTAACTTTCAAATGAACCACTTTATAACCTACGGGCGCTGAACTATTCCAAGAACCATGATAAGCCACCAGTAAGTCACCCTGCCAATCTTTCGGGAACTGAACCGAGTTAATAAATACCAAACCAAGCGGAGCATTGTGAGCCGGTATTTCATATATGGGCGAAATCGTATTGCTGCAGTTCGCTCCCGGGTTAAATGTATAATCGGGAACCTTGTTTCCATAGCAATTTGGCCATCCGTAATCGCCGCCCTGCTTAACGATATTGATTTCATCCGGCGGTAGATTGTCCCCTAAGTAATCTCTTCCCATCCCCGTCGCCCATGGTTCTCCGCTAGTTGGATTAATTTGCATAAAAGGAGCATTGCGCTGTCCCTTCGCAAAAACTGTCGGGTTATTTCCATTTGAATCGGAAACAACAATTGTTCCCGAAAATATTGAAGATTCATTACACACATTGCATGTCGATCCAACTGACACAAACAATCTTCCTGTACTGTCAAAGACAATCGTTCTATTATTGTGATCTAAATTTTCCGGCAGCGAAAATAACACCTTTTCTTTTGTAGCGGTTAGTGTCGTTTCGTTCCAGCTATATCTAACGACTTTGTCAACTTCTGCTATAAATAATTTCCCCTGGTAAAATGCCAAACCATGAGGACGATTCTCTCCACTTATAACAGTCCTTACACTATCTGCTACTCCATCGTTATTTTTATCCGGAAGTGCGTAAACGTTTCCTGCGTCAGGATTAGAGACCAAAAGTGTTCCACCCGGACTGAATTGCAAATCTCTTGCCGTTCCCAACCCCACAGCGAAGATATGAATCACAAAACCTGTTGGTAGATTAAGAGGAAATATGGGAATTTTCCCGACAGATATTTTCGTTATTGGTCCATTTGTTCCAATATTTGGTGAGTCACTTTTTAAAACTGTTTTTACATACAACGATTGTTGGTAATTAGGATTTTTTTGGCTATAAACAATTCCTGCCAAAGCTAATAGTCCAACTCCGGCCAGAATATATCCTATTCTATTCATATGTAACATTTTATACTAATTTATGACTATAATAAAAATATAATTATGAAATACTACGATCTATCACCGGAAGAGAAAGAGGTAATTGAGGATAAAGGAACAGAAGCCCCATTTACGGGAGAATACGATAACTTCTTCAAAGAGGGCACGTTCATTTGTCGCAGATGTAACGCGCCTCTTTTTTCTTCCAAAAGCAAGTTTGATGCACAATGTGGTTGGCCTGCATTCGATGAAAACTTTCCCAATGCCGTAAAACGAATATCAGATCCCGATGGTATGCGAACAGAGATAGAATGTGCTAATTGTGGGGCACATTTAGGGCATGTTTTCGAGGGGGAAAACTTTACAGAAAAAAACACACGTCATTGTGTTAATTCTCTTTCTATTCGTTTTGTTGCCAAAGATCAAAAATTACCTAATACAATCCATGACTAAAGAAGTTGCTACACTCGCGGGAGGTTGCTTTTGGTGTACCGAAGCAATATTTACCAGATTAAAAGGAGTTATTTCTGTCATGCCTGGTTACGCCGGTGGAACCACTCAAAATCCATCCTATGAGGAAGTCTGTGATGGAAATACAGGACATGCAGAATCAATACAAATTGAGTTTGATCCTGATCAAATTTCTTTCTCAAAAATTTTGGATATTTTCTGGCACACTCATAACCCCACGACCATAAATCAACAGGGCAATGATTTCGGCAATCAATACAGATCTGTTATTTTCTATCACGACGAAAAACAAAAAGAAATTGCCGAAAGGTCAAAGCTGGAGTTCTCCAAAGAACAAGTTTACAAAGACCCAATCGTCACCGAAATTATTCCCTTTACAAATTTTTACGTTGCCGAAGATTATCATAAGAATTACTACGAAAAGAATAAAAATCAACCATATTGTATGTTCACGATTGACCCAAAAATTCACCATCTTCTGGAGCGATACAGTAAAGATATCAAAGATGAATATAGGCAAGAATTAGAAAGCTAAAAAATACCGGAAAAATATCTTTGGAAAAAAGTAACTAAAACTGATAATTTTGAAGTTGCGAATTTACCTGTGAATTTATCGTCTGTAAAACAGAAATTGACAAAATTACAGCCTCTATTGATGCCAGTATTGTGACGACTAAAGATATCCAACCTACAATACGGGCGTTCTTTTCGGGGGACTTAATATATCTAATGGTAAGGCCAAGTCCGAGTGGTGGAAGAAAAATACTCAAAATAAATAACCACACTAATGGCCAGAAACCCATTGTCACCGGTTTATTTTTAAGTTTTTTTCCGCAATGAGGACAATAAATATCATCAGCGGATATCGGCTGTTTACAATATTTACAAACGGATATAGTTTCTTGAGGTTCCACCTAATCATTCTAGCATCGGATTAACTCGTTGTTTGTCAATAAACAAAATTGTATATATAATTACACATATGGCAAACTTTGGTACACCTTTCGCAGGTTTAAAAAACGACAGAAAATTATCCACGAGCGAGTTAATAAGAGCTATCAGGTTTTCAATAGCAGCCGAATATGAAGCCACTCAGGTCTATACCCAGCTGGCAGAATCTACTGACAACGAATTGGCTATTAAAGTACTCGTAGACATCGCCAATGAAGAACGGGTCCATGCAGGTGAATTTTTAAGATTACTTAAACAACTGGATCCCAAAGAGTACGAATTATATGAGAAGGGTAAAAAAGAAGTAGAAGATATGATTGCGACACTTAAGTAGTTTCCCGAAAGAAAATCTATTTTTTCCGATGTTTGAAAAACTCTACTTGTCTCAAGCGCTTAACTGCTTCCTCACGCTTCTTATACGGCCCGCCTAAATTCCGTCTTGTCTTCTCGGAAAGGACGAAATATCCCTCTTTCTTCTTCACGATCATAATATATGTTACCAAATATTACCTGTCCACTACCAAACGAACGGAATCAAATGAAACCTTACTTTATTTTTATATTCCTTATATCCAAGCAATTTCCTTTCCAGAAATTTTTCTTCATCTAGTAATCTCCAAATTAGCGCCGGCATTATCAGAAGGTATACAAAAAAATCCCACCACGAGCCGAGAGAAAGTGACATACCTATAAACAAAGAAAGTGCCCCCATATACATGGGGTGGCGAACTATCGCATATAGCCCTGTGGATACAACTTTTTGTTTTGAATCGGTCTCAATCGTTGCCGAAGCGTAAGAATTTTGTTTGAAAACGAAAAATATTATTAAAAACCCAAGTGCCACCAAGAAACTCCCTATTATCTCTAGGGGAATAGGAATATTTGACCAATGAAACCTATGATCAAGCCCGGGAACAACTAACATTGAAATAAATCCTAACGAAGCTATACTCTGAATAATCTTTTGTACCTTTTCTTTTTCTGCTCCCGGTCCGGCATCAACTCGTTTTTCCAATAGAGCTGGGTCATTTTTCATCAGATAAAGAGTAATCCATAGAGAAGATCCAAAAAATACACCAAGAAAATCCCAAGCTTGCCAATAATTAATAGTTCCAGCTGGCACAAATAAAAATAAAAACATTACCACTGCTAGAAAAAACAAACCACCAAAAGACTTTTTATTCAGATCCTTCATCCCCTCATTATATCCTTGTAGTTATCAATCAGAATTACTTACATTCGTTCATCAGGAATGGAAAGTCCAAAACTGTCATTAAGTTCCAACCATTATGTTCAGCCATAAATAAATGGCCGCACACACTAGTTCCCTGAATTCCTCCGAGACTAATTACCTTTTTGTAATCATCAATTGCACTTTTTCTATCAATCTCAAAATAATAATTATGGATATCTCCTCTATTCATTAAAGCCTGAACATAATTAGAATTTAGCGCTAGTGCTTTATTCAAGTCCGGCAACGCATCCTTATAATCTTGCATCCGCATAAATGTATATGCGCGGTTATTGTAAACCTGCGCAATAGTTGGATTAAGCATTATTGATATCGAATAATCGCTAATAGCCTTAACGCAATTTCCTATATCGTAGTCATAGTTTCCTTGATTAAAGTAATCGGTAGCAGTATTCAAACCTGTCGGTGGAATTGAGGACGTATTATGAGAAATTGTACATTGAGTATCCGGAGCGGTGGCCGATCTATACATCACAAAAATGAGGCAGCCAAAAAGGAAAACAACCACTCCAATCGTCAACCAAACTGCTTTTTGATTATTTCTCGTCTTATTATTTTGTTTATTGGAATTTTTGGAGGATAAACGATATATAAAGAATCCTACAGTAGCAATAATAAACAATGAGATAAAAAACTTCATCTTAGTTATTATATATCTCGAAAATTAAAATTTTGGTTCTGGCCAGTTCAGTGGGCATGTCACAACCGAAGAAACTAACTAGATAAACTGTATCATTCTCAGGTAAGATGGTATCTATGTGGTATGAGATGACTTTTTTCAAATTGGAAATTCTCCCCTCAGAATGGAAAGGCTTATTCGATACTATATTCACAGCTACAAGACACATCCGATGCGTTGTTGTCAGAAATGGTACTAAAATTGACTTTTACTTAAAATCGGATAAACATCTAGATCTACTTAATAGCAAGTTATATCCGTTTTATCTTTCCGGCGATATTCAAGAAAAAGACAAAACACTGTTAAATGAACCTTCAGGTGGGTTATCCTTAATCTCTTTCCCGGTCGGAGACGATCTTCTTAAGCTCTTCGAAAAAAAAGGTCTTGATGGAAAAGATATAACTAGAGTTGATTTCAAACTTTCTAAATGGAATCTTCTAAAAGATATTCCCGTGATGAAGATTTCCTATACACAAAATGGCGTAAAAAAACAATCGAATATCTGGCCATCAAATCATATTTATGGATTTTTAGCTTTTAATCTAACTAGTTCAATTAATTCAGAAATTTCCAAAGTAAAACCGGTACTGGCGTCCAGTAATTTAAATTTTTCTTTAGATGACGATGGGATGTTAGATGTTAAAGGCCTTTCCGGAGATAAAAAATTTTCCACCAGGTCTTACGATTTTTGGCGTCACTCTTTGATAATAGGGCAGAGTGGAAGCGGAAAAAGTGTATTGATAAAACTATTAATAGAAGACTTATGCAAAAAATTTGGCCAAGAATATTGTGTTGTTTTGATTGACCCCCATGCGAGCATCGATTCAAATCTTTCAATTACCGGAAACAGAAAAGTAATTGACTTCAAAAATATTGCGACCAACCTGTTTGTAAATGTTGGACAAGCAACTCTTTCCACTGAGCTGACAATGGATCTATTCTCAACTGTTCTTGATATTAGGGGAAATCAAACCCTTGAGAGAGTTCTCAAATATTCCCTAAACTTACTTTTTGGCGTAAATAAAATGACTCTAAAAAACCTAAAAGTATTGTTAACAGATACCTTGAGCCGAAAAGAAATACTCAAACAAGTTACTGATAGTAATATCCTCAAATTCTTTGAAACAGAATTCCAAAGTATCAATACCGCTCATTATGCCGATGCAATTTTACCGATTCTGAATATGATCACTGAAATGGATTTCATCTCCAATATTCCCCAAACCACAGGACTGGTAAAAGAAATAAATGAAAACTTTTTGGTTTCTCTTTCAATAAAACAAACAGAGCTTGGAACCAACATAACCAAAATAATCGGAGGCGCCATTATTGCCCAAGTCTTTACGATTATGCAGGCCAAACTAACCAACAAAAAAGTAATACTTGTAATAGACGAAGTTTCCGTGGTCCAAACTCCTTCATTAATTCAAATATTGTCCGAAGCCAGAAAATTTGGATTAACTGTTGTTTTAGCCCAACAATATCTCATGCAAGTTTCAGGCGAAATCCTCATGAGTATTTTCGCCAATATGGTTAATTATTTTTGCTTTAAGTTAGCCCGTGACGATGCCGAAACAGTCGCTCGTAATCTTAATTGTGAAATAGATCAATACTTCCTCAAAAATAAAAATGATCCGAAAGAAATGCAAGAACTCGCGGTCAAACTACTCACAGATTTAAATCCAAGAGAGGTAATTGCCAGAATTATGTCTGGAGAAAAATATTTCAGTCCTTTTAAGGCTAAAACAGTACCAATTCAAATTAATAATATAATTAAATGAAAAGATGAACCAAGTATTTAACGATCTCTATAATGTTATTTGGAAAAACGTACTTCCGGAGATAGAAGTATTGGATATTGAAAAATTTAGGGAATTATTCACAAAAGACCTTTTATTGCCCGCAAAATATCAATGCTCAATTAATGGGGAAGATGTTTACGGCCTTCCGGAATACAACTACAAGCGTTTCATCGGCGATACAGAAAGAACTAAGAGAATGAACGAAGGTAATGGATTGCAACCCAAAAGACCTTTAGACAAACTTTATGATGTTTTAGCAGCAGTTCGAGATGTGGCTTATTTTCGCGGCAGTAAATCATTAAACTCGGAAGTTATCGAAGCCTCAGACAATATCTATTCTTCAAGTTATATTTACAACTCGGCTTTTATCCACGGATCGACAAAGCTAATGTTCTGTCGCGATATGGGACCAAATGAATATATGTTAGCGTCAAAAAACAGCAAGAATTGTAGTTTTGGTATTCGCGTTTTGGACTGCGATAGCGTCAGTTCTTCGTTTGAAGTAAGTTTTGCCGCCAAATGTTCAAACAGTTTCTTTTGCCACAACTGCTTCGATCTTCGAGATTGCATGTTTTGCTTCGACATTAACTCAAAGCAATACTGTATCGCCAATATCCAGCTCGAAGAGGCTGAGTACAAAACTTTAAAACAAAACTTGTTAACAGAATACTTTAGTCAGCTTGGACTACCTGGTGGCTTCAAAACACTGTCGGATATAGGACAATAAAATTATAAAAAGTAAAATATAAATTCGATGGAAAATACCCCCACAACTCCTAACCTTGATACTACCTCCATTCAGCCGATTCCTTTATCCCCCAAAAAACCGCGAAATAATTTCACTCTTATCATGGGAATTTTTGCAGTCATTCTCGTTTTTTCATCTATTTATCTGGTTATCAAAAATCTCTATAACCTAAATTCGATCCGAAACAGTGGACTCTTTAGTCAGAATAAAATTAGCGAAACCGGCAAACCTTTTAAAATTAATTTCGATTTTGCCAAATACAATCTCGTAAAGACGCCGGTAAAACCATCACTTCCGGTCTACGTTGTCGCCTTATCTGATATTAAAAATTTAAACAACTTCGAGCAAGTGCAAAAGATACCCTTTTCCGGCATCCAAAAAACTGCCCTCACTGGCTCGAATTTTTTCATTGCCTCAAATACCGACAAATTTTATAGTGACAACATGGATGATTCGGCAAATCGGTCGGATGACTGGACAAAACTCTACTTAACAATCGAGGGCGGTTCTATCTACTATCGTGCACCTGAAAACTCGGTTTTCATCAGCTCTGACTACCTACTCCATATCTATCACAAACTACTTGAAAAGGAATTTCAAAACATTGAAAACAAAAGTCTTTTCCCTGATCTAAAAGAAATAACCGACAAGATGCTGGCCCAGTCAATTCTTGATTATTCAAAGCAGACTGATGCAGGCAACAAAGCCAGTTTCGAAAGATTGATTGCCTTCTTTACTGTGCCCAAAGTGATATTGGACTCGGCCTACCCTGAGCTTTCCGCAGATAGTACAGCAGATCAAAAACTTGATACAAACGAAAATATCTTAAACAATCTTGAGAATTTAAAATCAACGATACCGGATTTTTCATATCAAAAAGCCAAAGCAGAGCTAGCCTTAATATTGGACCAAAAATCAATAGTGGCGTCGCCACTCTTTGGCGATTATTTATCTAGTGTCGGAATTCAAAACCTCCAAGACTATACCCAATTTACTCCGAGAAGCCACTACGCAAAAAATTCTGTTCTCAGGTCTTATTTTAGAGCGATGATGTGGTACGGAAGAAATAACTTCGCTCTTTCTAGTCCGGAATTAACTAGAGATGCTATTAATATTAGTCTCCTGATGAACACTACCGGAGAATTAAATAAATGGCAAGATATCTATATTCCCACTGCATTTTTTGTCGGAAAGTCTGATGATCTTGGTTTGTACGAATATATGTCGGCTTTGGGAAATGTAGATGTATCTTCAGTAAATGCCACAACCATTAGTAAGGTTCAGGCTGACATGAAAAATTATCAAGGTCCTGAAATTCAATCGTCGGTACTTTTTGGAAATGGAGTAACAGATACAACCAAAAGCGAACTTCTCCAGCAAACAAAAGGGTTTAGATTCATGGGTCAAAGATTCACTCCCGATGCATTTATTTTTACCTCGTTAACTCAGGGTAATGAA
Source organism: Candidatus Collierbacteria bacterium (assembly GCA_903886255.1). Taxonomy (GTDB): domain Bacteria; phylum Patescibacteriota; class Microgenomatia; order UBA1400; family MFAQ01; genus UBA2277. The sequence continues at coordinate 54,967 of CAISLM010000072.1, read as the reverse complement.
AAGCCTGACCCGGTTTCCGGCCAAAGCCTTCCCAGTTCAACCACTGCCCTAATGGTAATGTCTATTCTGGGAAACAAGACCGCCGATCCTCTTGTAAAAAATTGGATTGGTACAAATGCTCCAAGCTCAGACAAAGTATTAAATAATAATTTGAATAATCTTAAAAGCCAATTTTCGAATATTACTGATGATGTTTGGACTCAAAACATATATTGGGGATGGCTATTTACAATCAAATCTCTCTATACCGGTGATATAGACAAAACCGGCTACCCCATGTTTATGAAAGGTGAAGACTGGAACAAGAAAAATTTGTTAGCCTCACTCGGATCATGGACAGAATTAAAACACGACACACTTTTATATGCCAAACAATCGTATGCTGAAAGGGGAGGTGGCGGTGGTGATGAAACTCCTCCTCCGGTTCCCAAGGGTTATGTCGAGCCAAATATTCCATTCCTCGATAGGTTGATTGCCCTAGTTGCCATGACGGATGATGGTCTAAAAAGTAGGAATTTAATTAATCAGGAGTTTACAAGCAGAAATGAAAGTTTTATCAAGAGTTTAAATTTATTCAGAGGCATTGCCGTTAAAGAGTTACAAAATGAAGTTATTTCAGACGATGACTTCGAAACATTGAGGACTTCTTCGGTATCGCTTAGTACAATACTGGACGCGCTTCCTGGAGAAGTATTATCGGAAAGTGACGTGAGGTCAGCTTTGATTGCTGATGTCCAGACCGATGCCGTAAAAGGTCAAATTCTTTATGAAGGCGATGGAATACCAAACTACATCTATGTCGCTGTCAAAGACACTAACGGAACAAGATTAACCAAAGGATTGGTGTTTAATTATTACGAATTTAATGCACCGATAGGTCAAAGACTTACCGATCAAGGTTGGTGGACAATGAACTACACACAAGATAAATCAAAATTACCTTCTCCACCCGGTTGGAGTGAATCTTTGATCAAGTGATTTCTTCAAAAACGAAAAACATTATCTTTGTTGCGTTTGTGTTGCTAGTGCTTTTCATACTGATATTTTCTTTAAAAGAAAAAAATATATCGTCAAAAGTTCAATTAATTCCAACACAAAAACAAGATTTTCTTGAGAGTTATTTTAATAATGTTAGTGAATACGAAGAGTCGTTTTCTAAGTATTCCAACCTTCCTAAAGCTAAAGTATTTGCTACGACTACTAGTCACCATTTTTTGGCAAAAGATCTAATCGCGCAAACTTTTTCCGGGATAGATCCAAAGGGAGTAAAAACGGTCATAATTGTTGGACCGGACCATTATAATCAAATTTCTGATCTGAAATATATGGCCCAAACAACGGATGTGCAGTGGCGGACTCCATTCGGAAATATGATTGCGGATAAACAAATATTGGATTCACTTTCTCCAAACAAAGAAATAAATTCCGACATCAATCTATTTAGGATTGAACATTCTATTTATGTATTGGTACCATTCATCAAGAAAGTGTTTCCGGACGCAAAACTCGTACCTTTGGTTCTAAAACAAATTAATGATTTTCAATATTTCTCAAATTTGGGTGAGCAAATTTCAAAAACTGTTGACGTCAACTCTACTCTCCTGGTAATCAGTAGTGATTTTTCTCACGACTCTACCATTAAAACTGCCATACAAAACGATCAAAAGAGTATAAGCCTGCTTCCAAACATAAATTTAAGAGATATTAATTCAATAACAAATGATTGCAAACAATGTACCGCTTTCCTATTCGGTTATCTGAAAAATATCAATACAAAATTTACGCTTTTATTTAATAAAAACTCATTCGATATATCGGGGGTAAATCCGGATGGTGTAACAAGTTACGTCGGAATATATTACACTCCGGAATAACTCCTACTTATTTATCCATTCCGGCTGAGCGAAGTTATTCATATAAATTGGCATACTCACGACATTAGATAGTTTATTGCTATGATAAGTAAGTTTGACAGCTAAGCCTTTTTTTGTTTCTTCGCTCCAAGGCTGATCAAAGACAAAATTGCCAAGAGAATAAAAAATAGGTTTTCCGGTTAAATATTCTGTAGTTTGCACCCAGTGAGGGTGGCTTCCTGCCACCACATCTGCTCCGGATGAAATCAACTTTCTACCAATCGTTATTTGAGTATTTGTCGGCTGAGAAGTGTACTCGATGCCCCAATGAACCATTACAACCAGAATATCAACCTCATTTTTAGAATTTTTTACTAACTTGTAGTCGGTATCTGAGGGTTTTTTATCAACGAAATCAAATCCAATAAATCCGAATTTTATTCCCTTAATATTCTTAATTACAATATTTCCAATTCCCACATAATCAATTCCGGCATTTTTCAAATAATTCTCAGTTTGCGTTGTACCATCTATTCCATAGTTTGCCATATGGTTATTGGCTAGATTAACAATATCAAATCCCGCATAGTTCAACCCACTAATCATTTTCGGGTCAGCACAAAATTTGAGTCCATCGCTTGATGGTGGACAATCTGCCACGAATGGGTTTTCAAGATTACCAATCGTCACGTCTGGACTATTGGTGATATTTGCCACTTTCTCAAAAGGATAGTTGAGATCATTTTTTTTCAAACTCACCCCGGCTACACTTCGTCCAAGCATAATATCCCCCGTTAACAATATGGTAATCTCATCACTTGACGCTTTTGTATTTGTGATAAAAATATTTAGTCCAAAAGCACAGATAACCAAAATAACAACGAGAGCAAACCACTTAAGCATGTCTAAGTATAACAATAATTGTATTTCCACCAATCTAATACATGTAAAATGAATTAGTGAGTAACAATATAAAAACAAAATTACCACTAACATTTGATATTGTCGTTTTATACGAACTCGTAGTCGGTAGTATCGAAACCACAATTGGGTTAGGTCTGATTATTTTTGGAGAAGAACTCCAGGAACTGTATTTTAATTTTAGAAACACTGGTATTCTTGATAGTCCCCATGGCTTGATAATTACTTCCGTCCAAAAATACGCTCCTTTTCTTTCCGCCCACTATTTATTTATTGGAATCTACTTATTCCTAGTTGGATTAACAAAAATTATTTGCGGAATTGGATTGTCACAACGTAAACGTTGGGCAGATTACTTACTTGTCGGACTTTTGCTGGTATTTCTTCCTCTGGATATTGTTGGGTTGCTTCACCATCCTTCAATAACCAGAATATTGTTCGTTTCGCTAAACATAGTTATCATTCTGTATTTAACTAGAGACAAAATCGTCAAACACATATTAAATAAACACTAATTTGAGTAAATCAATAATTAATTAAAAATGTTATAGTAAGAAAATATGGTAAGTAAAACTCAAGAAAATCTTTTGAAGGCTTTCACTGGCGAAAGTCAAGCCAGGAATAAATATAATATGTTTGCCAAAATGGCAAGAAAAGAAAATTTAGAATGGATCGCCAGGGTCTTCGAAGAAACTGCGGATCAGGAAAGAGCCCATGCCGAGGAAGAATTTGAATTGATAAAAGATGAAGTTTTGATAAACAGTAATTTATCTATTGGCCCATACAGTAAAAAAACAGTCGAGAACTTAAAAATGGCAGCCAAGGGTGAACATTACGAATGGACGGAAATGTATCCGTCTTTCGAAGATCAGGCAAAAATTGATGGGGACAAAGAAGCAGAAAGGTTGTTTAGAGAAGTAAAAAAAGTAGAAGAAAAACACGAAGAGAGATACATTATTATTGCCAAACAAATAGACGCCAACACTTTGTATAACCGAGACGCCGAACTGGAGTGGAAATGTGTTAACTGTGGTTATATTCATGTGGGTAAAACTCCACCCACCACCTGTCCTGTTTGCAAAAAAGCCTTTACTTGGTATCAGCCAATAGGTTTGGTAAGGTAACAAAATCAATCTAGGATTTTGTAATCAGATCACAAACTCGTCTATACACAACTTCGATCGGACCTGTCGCATCAACTTCAACAATATTCCAATTAGGATTGTTTTTGATGATTTCTAATCTATCGTTAAGCCGAAAGTTGAATTCATCTAATCGATGGCTTAAAGCTTCTTGGGTATCATCGATTCTCCTCCTGGCATTTTCCCCCGTGATCAATCTTCTAAAACATTCTTCAGTAGGAATATTTAAATAAATTACAACCACAGGCAAACTTCTTCCGGAACATTCTAAAGTCATTGGGAAGTTTTGCGTTTCTTCCACTGTGCGGAAACCACCATCTAATATGAAACCGGATTCTGTATCGTCTCGACAAAATCGCAAACTCATAATTTCCAGAAGTAAATCTCCCGCAAGATAAATATGTTCCGCAAACATTTTTCGACACGCTTCACCGAGCCGGCCCGGATCGTTTGCAGCATATTCACGCAGAGTGTCTCCGGTTGTCAAATATGGTTTGCCGGAATCAATAGTCAGGAGTTTCGCCATTGTAGTTTTACCTGACCCTTCGGGTCCAATAAACGATATTATTCTTTTTCCAATTTCAATTTTTTCTTTACCCAAATCCTTTTCAACCATGAAGAAATAGTATTTCTTATATAGAGATAAAACAAGTAGCAGTTTCACCAAGAAATTTTTCTTTCATACAGTCAAAAAAACCTCGGTTTAAAACCGAGGTTAGTTAGAGACTGATACGAATATATCGCTGAAAGCCCCACATCGTTAGTTCGGGTTGATTGGCAAATACAACGCGCTTTCCATAATGGGAGATAACTTTATCGGCATATCCCAAATCCGATTTGGTATCCCGGTCAAGGAATAAATATCCTTTTTGGCGCAATCCTTCTTCAAGCATATCCATCATCAGCCAGATATACCTTTTGTGTTGGTAGTCTGGGTGAATTGACGAATTGCTGATGTAGGCAGCCTGGTCAAAATCCCTTCCGTAATAGTGAGGATCCAGGGTGTAAGCTTCCTTTGCACTCATCGCCGCCGTATAGCCGACCACTTTCCCGTCGTCTAGCAGAAGAACTGCTACGCCACTCCGCCTGGTAAGCTCGTCGGCTATAAAATCGGATCTGAACCCTGAGCTGCCGAAGTTGAGAGCCTCAATTTTCTCAAGCTCACAAGCTACCTTCCATAACTCTGCATAGCCTTGAAAAGCAAAAGTAACTGCCGTAATTGTCATAAATTCCTCCTGAAATTTGGGTCAATTTAGCGTACTGGTATATTAATGCCATTAAAAACCGCCCCAGTGGAGCGGTTATAAGGCTATTCCACCCGGAAAATCATGGTTTAAAAATGTCGTTGTGGTCGGAGTATTTGTAGCAAATTCCCCTCCAGCCACCGCAATCACCATAGTTAATATCACCCAAAAGCGAACTCTGAATCATATAGGTTTTTCTAATATGGCGGTCATATGTTGAGCCGTTCCAAATCATGTTCCAGTCTTCGTTATTCAGAACGTCGATAAATTTATCATCTTTTTCTGCGCCCCAAGTCAGGCGAAGTCCTGTGAAAGTCCAATCGTCGCATGCGGCCCAATTATAAGGAGCCGCACAGAAGTCCAGTGGCTTGCTAACAACCTTAAAGTTTAAAGGCCAAGCTATTATCAGAACAAGGATGATAGCAATCGCGACAAATGCTAGCAAGATATAAAATTTAGTTTTCAATGTGATTCTCCTTATGAGTGAGTCGTTTTTGAGTTTCCAAGGCTCAATTTCACGATATTATAGCCCGATAAGTCAAAATAGTCAAACATATAGGTTACAGTCTGGAGCAATTTTATCGTTAATCCGCACGGGCGATCTCCCGGAAATGGCGGGCATCCTCAGAGCGTTGCAGAGCACAGGTTCTCACAGGAGCCTCAACCTCCAAACATTTTGCAACTCCGATCTTGCTGTTTGTCTGGATTTGGTGTAGTATATGAATATGAGTTCATATAGTTGTTGCTCATCTCCGAGTAAAGAGTCAAAACAAGTGGAATCTTTATCCACCCTACTTAAAATTGTTTCGGAAGAAAGCAGACTCAAACTATTATGTATCCTTATGAAGGGAGAACACTGTGTTTGTGAACTAATGAACCACAATGATCTCTCACAAAGCCTTATTTCCCATCATCTCAAGGACCTCAAGGACGCTGGCATCGTTACCAATAACAAGAAAGGACTTCGAGTCTACTATTCTCTCACTGAAAAAGGTCAGCATATTACTAACCAATTATTCAAAATATGAAAATCCAAGTTCTTGGTTCAGGTTGTCCAACCTGCAAAAAATTATTTGAACAAACAAAAGAGGCAGTTGCGCAGTTAAAGCTAAAAGCCGAAGTGGAATATTCCACCGACGTCTCTAAGATCATCGAGCTAGGGATCATGTCCAGTCCGGTTTTAGTAGTAGACGGCAAACCTGTCATGGTAGGTGCACCTGGAAACACCGACAAAATAAAAAGTCTTCTCTCTGGCGCAAAAGCTGATTTTGTTGACGAAAAACCAAAGTGTAGCTGCGGAGGCAACTGCTAATCAATGGATATCTTCTTTCCGGTGCAACTATTTGCTGACTGGTTAACGTACACAGTTTTAACTCTAGCGAAGGGAAGTGTTTTGGCTGGCGCAATTAACTTTTTCATCTTTGACAGTATCAAAATATTTCTTTTACTTTCAGTCATTATTTTTGTTGTATCCATAATTCGTTCATACCTTCCACCCGAAAAGACCAAAAAATGGTTATCAAATCGTTTCGAGATAGTTGGTAATATTTTTGCCGCCTTAATCGGAATTGTCACCCCATTTTGTTCTTGTTCGGCAGTGCCTCTTTTCATCGGTTTGGTCGAGTCAGGAGTTCCTTTGGGAGTAACATTTTCATATTTGATTTCCGCCCCCATGGTAAATGAAGTGGCTGCAATAATGCTTTTAGGCTTATTTGGACCAGGAGTGGCACTTCTATATATATCTTCTGGTGTAATCATCGCGGTTGTCGTTGGTTTTATCTTAGGAAAAATGAAAATGGAGCGTTTAGTAGAAGATTACGTCTGGAAAATAAAAATTAATACAGAAGCAATCTCAATTAAAAAAACCACGAGAGATCGAGTAGAAGAGGCTTATCGATATACTATCGACCTGATTAAAAAAGTATTTCCATACGTTTTGGTGGGAGTGGCAGCAGGCGCATTGGTTCATGGCTATGCCCCGGAAAACCTTTTAGCCAAAGTTGCCGGGAAAGGAAATCCGTTTGCGGTTCCCATAGCAGTCCTTATTGGTGTTCCTTTGTATTCAAACGCTGCCGGAACGATCCCTATTGTTAAGTCTCTCATCGACAAGGGACTTCCAATTGGCACTGCATTAGCTTTTATGATGTCTGTTACTGCTCTTTCTTTTCCGGAAATGATTATCCTGCGGAAAGTTTTAAAGCCAAAGCTATTGGCAATTTATATCGCTATTCTGACATTGGGAATTATCTTTATCGGCTATCTATTTAACGCTGTTTTGTAGAGGAAATTACTGGAGGACGAGCGTATGGTCCGAGACTTCCAATTACAAATGAGCTTTTCTGGGACACGTCAACCGATTTTAGGCATCACAATCTGATAGAGTCCAACTTGGTTGCCCCTAGTTGACATTTTCAGGAACCGAAGGATCGAGCTACCCCTTGATTTAAATTTATTGAAAATTCATTTGTCTTATTCTTATTGATACAATCAACTCAATGGAAGCAAACCCAACAGGAGAATCTATTTACTCAAAAGACAATATCCGAATCGTTGATTCAAAAAGTGAGGGTGGAAAGTTTAAAAGAGTATTTAGGGTTGAAATTGATGATGGAAATGAAAATAGAAGAGCAATGTTGAAATTGGCAAGAATTTTCAGGAAAGATTCAAATGTCCGTTTGACTGAAGTTGAAAAAATGCAAACAAACGTTGAAGCGCAAGATCTTTGGAAGTTAAAACTTTTAATTCCGAATCATGTTCCTGGATATCTTGGAAAATACCAATCAGCTAACAACGATGGTATTTTAGTCGAGGAGGTTCAAGGATCGATAATCTCAAATAGAAATGGGGAAATTATTCAACGACCATCAAAGGAACAATGGAATCGCTTCAAAGATGCAATAGTTTCCCTCACGAGTCAGGGAATCTTTATTGAGCTAGACACTCTTCTTCTTCATAATTTAATGTTAGGCAAGCTTCCTGGTTCTGATCAGGAAGAAATAATTATGATCGAGCCTAAAATAATAGACGGTATTAATGATGACGGAAAAATAATGGCAGAAAGGTATGTTATTGGAGCACTGAAATCGGACTCTAATACGCTATTTCCTTCATAGTTAGGCTTTCAGTTGAGCCGTGCGATCACGGACATTACCATCACTATAATGGTTGCCTCATTATAAAAAGAAAAAAAGCTCAGACGTGATGATATATTTAGGACCCTAGCAATAGATAGTATCTTATTTGTTCCAAGCAATTTTCTCTCGCTCAAAACCTTTTTGAAAGTAGCAAAGCGGTAAAATGACGAACAATTCAAAGACGGGTATGGGCGATTGACCGATTCTTCGTTATGATATTCTTAACTATACATGAAAACTATCCCTGCAATAGTCTTAATCTCCACGCTTTTTTGTTTAGTTAGCCTCTTCTTACCGACTAAATCTTTAGCTTTTACATGGATACGAACTTCTGCCAACAGCGATGTTTATAAACCCAGTATTATTTCAACAGCTGATGGCCACAGATTAATCTATACGACCTTTCCTGGTTACATCAACGTCTCCCAAAACTCTGGTGAGAGTTGGATTCCCAGAATCAACGCTGGATATAATAACTGGCGTCTTGTTTCTGCCTCAGCAGATGGCAATAAAATAATTGCCCTACCAAACCAAGGCCACCCAAAAATATCATCAAATTTCGGACTCACTTGGTCGGAAGTTACTTCCCTAGGTGACAACTATACTGGTTGGGCAACCGCGGCCTCTTCCTCAGACGGAACCAAATTAATTATTTCCACTCAAGATGGTGTCATATACATTTCCACTAATTCCGGACAAAACTGGAGTGAACAACCTGGAGGAAAAGTTAATGGTTTCACAGTTGCCTCGTCAAGTAATGGTCAAGTTTTGGCTGTTGTAAGTGTGGTGAGAGACATACTTTACCTTTCAACCGATTATGGGACGAGTTGGTCGACACATTCTGCTCCAGACTCCTATGTCCCTTATATTGGTGATATTTCGATCTCACCTGATGGCTTAAAAATAATTGTCAACGCTGACGATGATGAAGACATATATAGAGAATATTTTTCATCGACCTCAAATATTTCATGGTCTCAACCGGAACCATTTGATAATCATGATGATATGTACAGCCCCAAAATCTCTTTTTCTCCAAATGGTCAATCTATTGCGTTATTGTCTGGTACTAATCTCTTTATCTCAGTTGACTCTGGCATAACCTGGAGTACTCATAATATCGCTTCTGTCTTTGATGGCGGTGACGTCCCTCAGGCCTTAACGATGCAGGCAGATGCTAGCCACCTCATTATTACTAGCAACTCAGGTATCTTTTTCTCAGCAAATTATGGTGACACTTGGACGAGACATGACGGTGGCGCTGGGGGTCTCTGGTCAAACATTTCCGGACTAAAGGACAGTCATACCATAATTGCCTCATCGGGCTCTAGCAATTCATCGTTTCTGTCAATATCACGAAATGCAGGTGAGAGCTGGGAGAGACAGACAAATCTACCCGGAGGTGTGTGGAGGCAGTCTACTTTGTCGAGCGATGGAAATCACATATCGGCCGTAACATATTCTGACACTAATGATGCCCAAAGAATTGTCGGCGGCATCTACACATCAAGTAACGCCGGGAAAAATTGGGCTGAATCGGTTGATGGTGGAAGAGCTTTCTGGCAATCAATTTCCGCTTCTTCTGATGGTGATAAGCAAGTGGCAGCGAATGCTGGGTATGGTTGTGATCCGGATTGTGATCCAAGTGGAAACATTTTTACTTCCTCAGATTATGGTAGCCATTGGACAAAACATTTGTCTGCAGGTACCATTCCATGGTCTAAGGTTGTGATTTCAGGAGATGGCAACAAAATAATTGCTCAGGGTAGTAACAATAACCAAACATATATCTCAAACGACTTCGGGTCCACATGGGGAAGTCTTGTGGGATTACCAGAAAATTCCTGGTTCTCTGACATAGCGATGTCTTTTGATGGAAGTGTCATCCTCGTTGTTGGGCCAAGAAATTTAGTATATCTTTCACTAAACTCCGGCACATCGTGGCAACAAGTAACTGGTTTGGAATCCCAATGGTGGAATTCTGCGTCAATGTCATCAGGCGGTACAACAATTGTGATATCTGGTGATAGTGATGTATATACTTCGATTGATAGTGGTACGACCTGGCATAAAGAAACTGATCTGGTTAAAGCCGGGAAGTGGCAATGCTCTTCCGTGTCGAGTGATGGGTCAGTTGTTTCGGTTGCAAGTTCAGAAGGTGGCTTCTTGTATGTCGGTACTGTTGAAAATCCTTTTGTAACGATTACGGAGACACTTGCAGCCCAAGGTATTTTAACTAATTTAGACTCTTATAACGATCTGTCTCACGCCAGTAATATCTATTTCGAAAAACCCGGAATTGCCAAGATCGTACTTCCGTTAAGTGCAGACTTGACAGACCCTGATGTTATTAACTGGATAAAAAATCTTTCAACATATTTAGGTCTAGCCTCTAATTTTGTCAGACTTGACACCGAGGCTGTAAACGGGATTTTGCCCACGGAGGCAGAGATAACGATTTACAATCTGGATTTCGATAATCCGAAGATTTTAGTCAATGGTGAGTCTGATATTGGAAATGTTATTTCTAATGTGAATTACGATCATATCATTCACATACTTACTTTTTCCGTCGCACACTTTACTACGTTTACTGTTGTCGACAGTCTTATTTCGTCATCAAATAGTGATTCAAATTCGACGCCTACAACTGGTTCAAATGGAAATTCCGGTACTGTCTTTGTCTGCGGAGACAAGAAACCTCGGTCTGCGCCAAATCTCTTTCAGATCAACACTGGATTAACACTTGCTAAATTGTATTTTTCGCCCTCGGCAGACACCGAAAGTTACTACATTAGTTTCTCGACCTCGCCAAACGCGGAAAAACACGGCACTGGTATAATCAATCTTTCCAAACAAGGTGTTCAAAGTTTCACTGTCAACGCGTTGAAACCACATACAACTTATTATTTCAAAGTTCGTGAACAAAATGGCTGTATGCCGGGAGACTGGAGTAATATTTTGAAAATTAATACTAATAGCCAAAATTATTTCAAAAGCAAACTGGCCATACCGGTCACTAAAAAAACTTCAACGTCTATCCGAGTTCAACCCACTTATCCCAAATTAGTTGAACCTGTTAAATCTTCTGAACTAGTTGCACCGGTTGATCAAATCACACCAGCAGTCAATCTCAATCCATCCCCAAATCAAACTACCATCGCCTCCCAACAGTCATTCTGGCAGAAAATCATAAAATACTTTGGTTTATAAACTCGTAGAGAAATCGCTGACCAAAAAGGTTATACGATCCTTCGAATTTTATGTTCTTAAAAACTTTATATTCTGGAGAAAATAGATTTAGCTCCTGAAGTGTTTCATCCTCACTAGATATTCGCGCGCAAGGGTTCCGTGGACTCAGATCTGCGGATCTTCGTCCAAAACATCGGTTCGAACTTCTTTTTGAAAGATAAACAGATTATTGTGGAATGGGAAAAGCCCTTCGCATCGCTCCGCGCGTGGGTGGGCGCGCGGGCGACTGACCCCGTTCCTACCGATTTGTCCCGAAGTGTTGCCGGACTAGGACTCGAACCTAGAATATCCACCTCCAGAGGGTGGCGTCCAACCATTAGACGATCCGGCAATATATCCATATTTTACCATTCATGGGCACAAAAAGGCCGGATACGATCCGGCCATAAATTAACTCAAAGTAAGCTTTTCCAGCCTTCATTCGCCAATTTTTTACGAAATTGTTGTTCTTCCTCGATAATCCCCACACCAAACCTTTCTTCCCTTTCGGGCAGCATCTCGTCAGGCAGATAATCTACCGAGAAAAGAAGATTCCCGTATGAAAAACCTCCCTTTTCGCTGAAGGAGATACACACCAATGCGATCCATCGGTATCGATCCACGGGATCATTTGGGAGCAAAACGATCCCAGCCTGAAAAAGTTTATCAAAGGTTCTAATTAATTCTTTATCTTCCCACCAAAGTATTTCGTCATCTTTCTCCAATACTTCCAGGCGGGAGATTACCAATTCGCCCAATTTCTCGATTTCCAATATATCCTGCAATACGGTTGAATTACTTTTGTTCGAGGAAATTCTTGAGAAAAACTTATCAGCAGCAATAAACACAGTTTTGTTCACTGAAAAACCTCCTATTTGTCAAAGTATGCGGGTATTATAACTTATTACAATTTTTTGGCGGCAATTATCCCTGTCGATCGGAAGCTTTCCAGTTCACTATCTGCGAAGCCAAAATCGGTCCGCCACTTTTCCTTCAGATAGGGGATGGTTGAAGACCGCTGAAACAGCACCATCATTCCCAGGAGTTTAAAAATCTGATCATATTCTTCGAAGCTTACCGGAACATAGTTTTCCCTTCCTTCTCTTTCCCAGTTATCTCCGTACATATATTTCAAAAGGAAATGATTCAACTGCTTTACACTTACAGTTTCTCCGAAAATTGTCTCAAAATCAGCCAATAGATGGGCAATTTCTCCTTTTACTGTTACTTTTTCTTTCATTTCTTTTACCCATAACTGCGATTTTCCCGCGTAGTCATAAAGAATCATGTCACGGATAATTAATCTTCCGTTCTTTTTCAATATTTCGTGAGCATCGGCCAAGGCCTTTACTACTGTTGAAATCCCTTCTCCATAGGAATAAAACTCATGTAATACCGAACAAAACAAAACCACGTCAAACCTTTCTGGGTTTGATAATCGTTCCCTAAGATAGACATTCTCAAAACTAACATTTGTTTTTCCGGCCGCCTTTATCTTGGCGTCCTCAATGAATTCTTTATTCAAATCAATCCCTACGAATTTAATTTCCGGATACATTTCTGCCAAAGCCAATGTAACTGTGCCGTCGGCACAGCCAACATCCAGTACTGTTTTTGTTCCTTCGGGAATAAACTTAGCCACTTTCAGTTTTTCCTGTAGCGGTTTGCTCATTCTTTCCAGATAACGATTGGGGTTTACGATTTCATCCATATCACTACTATACAAGATTATGCCTATATATTGAGAAGCGTCAAAACTTTAAACACGATAAATGCCGGCCAGAAAAATGCTTTAACGATACCAACTATCACCGGTACAAATCCTACCACACCATGTAAAAAATATACTAACGCTCCGATAACTCCGACACCATAAATTCCATCAGAACCACCGACATGATGGCAGTGACCACTACAATGTTCGTCTTTCATTTGTTTATTAAAATTAATAATTAAATACTTTCATTTCTTAATTGCCAGGATCGCCATAAACATCGGGAATTCGTCTCTGGCTCTATTTTCAGACTTTGCCATTTTACCGACACTTTCTTTATCTGAAGTCCATTCTTCGATTTTCTCAATTAGAAATCCGTTATCAAAAAGCATTTTCGAATATTCTTCAATGGGCAGATGAAATGACCAAGTCACAGGGGAATTTCTGTCTCCGGGGTGCATATTGATCGGGATTTCCAGAGGAGACATATATCTGTTTATTCTGCGATATTGCAGTTTATTTTTGGGATCATTTTCCCAACTACTCTGTCGGGGAATTCTAAAACAGGGATGGTTCAATACAATCAGCATTTTTCCACTCTTATCTAACTTCTCAGACACAAGTTTTATGGTTTTATCCGGCTCTTTTATATTTTGAAGAGCCAATAATATTGCCGCCTTATTATATTTTTCTTCGGCGGGAATACTTTTTGTTACATCAGCGACTATGTATTTGTGTTTCTTGTTTTTGTCCATTCGTTTTGCTTCATCTATCAACCCCCGTGCCATATCTACTCCGGTATAAGAAACTTCGCCCGGTAACCTTCTGGCCAATACTCCTTGTCCACACGCCACATCTAGTATTCGATCTCCATTTTTTATATCCAGAAGTCGAAGTGCCCCTGGGATAACGAGGGTCTGGTGAAAGAAATGTCCTTTTTCTCCCACAATTCCCCCGTACCATTTAGATACGCTACCCCATGATGTTTCTCTTTTTTCCATATCTCTATTTTCGCACAGATTATTGACTATTTTGAATGACAATCCTATAATACCGGAATCAATCAAAATCCCAGATTTTGTAAAGCACATTTACCGCAAACGGAGGCTAAAGGTTATGGAAATCAAGTACGATCTTAAGCAAATTCTTGCCCAACTTAAGCTAGATAAGCCCTTTTCCACAGTTGTTCCTGCAAAACCAGACCAACCCGTTCAAATTTGGCTTGCTATTGGCGCCCTTGAGAACGACCCGGAATTCAAAGCCCGAACCCTTCTTCAAGAGGCCGACGCCCAGTCACTTGGCCTGGCCGGTTGGGATGTGCCAATATGGTGTGACCTGGAGCGGCCTTGGGTCATTGTCCAGCACGGTCTTCAAGAAGGAGCGATAAAAGTCAGTTCATATGCAAGCGAATATGTAATTGAAAAACTTCCCATTCTTACCACGGAAGAATTCATTTTCCAGTACATGGATTATCTCGCCGGAGTTGTTAAAAAACTAAAATCTGAACTGTCTCGTATTGAAGCTCTTCGTTACTCCTTTTTCACGGACATTTAAGTATCACACCAGCCCACCCGGGCTGGTTTTATTTTTCCAACAAATCTTGTTTGAGTTTGTAGTATCCCCTCGTAAAATATGCCGAGTTTTGTGCCTCACGAAGATCAAATCCAAACGCCCGTCGACTAACGGCGATAATTGGGGGACATTGAATTCTCTTGAAAAAATTTATTTTGTAAAGTCTCCATTTATTTTCCAAATCGGCAACAAATTCTACCGGAGTAGGGAAGTACTGGTTAATTAGTCCGGACTTTATTCGGAGTTCATTTTCCAACTTTCCTTGAATATATAAATCAAGGATATATTCCGGATCTCTCCGAAACTCCACGAATGCCTTAAATAGCATATCGTGATATGGATATTTAATTGGATCTCCTAGCCCCTTGGTGACATCCTGTGAACTACTGAGCTCTGCAGAAGGTACTACATTAATTACGACAGCCGGAATGATTTCTTTTCCTGCCAACTTGTTTATATAGTTGGCCAGTTGATACACCTCCGCTTTGTATAAATCTGCAATCGGGGCAATCGCACCATCTACGTCGCCATATAAAGTTGCGTAACCGATTGTTGTCTCTGTTTTGTTTCCGTTATTTGTAAATACAGCTCCCATACCTGCGGCTACGGCGGCTAGAACTCTGCTGCCTCTGTCTCTAGCCTGAATATTTTGGAGTACCATATCATCCACTGCCACTTTTGTTTCTGTTTGTGAACCATCTTGCCTAACGAACTTAACATTTTTCAACTGGTTTGTTGTTAGATCGACTGCTTCTTGGATTGGAATAATCGCATAATTAATTCCCATTTTTTCCGCCAATTCTAATGCGGCATTTTTAGTTAGTGAGGAGTTGAAAATTGAAGGCATATTTACGGCAAATACATGTTCCGGTCCAACCGATGCCGCCATCAAAGCCGCCGACACGGCCGAGTCCACTCCGCCACTCAGACCAATAATGACATCTTTTTTTCCAAGCGATCCCATGAAATGTTTTATTCCATAAATCAAACCATCATAAAGTTCTTGTGTGTCTCTTTCCGGACTCTCGGGGGAAACGTGTGATTCGTGTTTACTTCCATCGATTACAACATCGATTGTCTCCTCGGCGTAATCTTTGGTTGTCGCCATTAAAGTTCCGTCGCTATTATAAATTGTTGAATTTCCATCAAACAAAAATATATTTTTTCCATTATTTTGAGTCCCCACGTTATTGCAATACAAAAAGGGAACTGGACTTTTCTCAAGGAGTGATTTCACTACACGATGCCGTTTATCATTTTTCCTCCAGGTCCAAGGGGAACACGAAAGGTTGACTATAATTTCGGCTCCGTTGTCAACCAATATTTTGGTCGGATTGTCCGCATAATCATCGCACCACATATCTTCACAAAGTATTACACCAATCAAAACATCCTCACCCTTTATCTTTATCGGAAATGGTTTGAGAAGTTCTGTTAAACTTTTTTTCTGCTCATTTGCAAGTTTCAAAGTTGAATAAAAATGTCTCTCGTCATCAAACTCCCGATATTTTGGCATCAGTGTTTTGTAGGTATGCCCTTCAAAAACACCATTGTTTATCCATTTACCATTTTGCGCAATATGTACCGCGTTATATTTTCTCAACCGACCATCTTCGCCTTTTTTATCCAATTCCGCAAAAACATTTCCCCAGATTACTGTAATTCCTTCACTCTCTTTCAAAATATCTTCATTGTATTGCAGTAGATCTTTTATAAAACTATCGTTCTCCCATTCGTCACCCAAAAGATATCCCGGCACTACCATCTCCGAAAACAAAATAACGTCAATACCGCGTTGTTTTGCCTTTTTAATTTCGTTGATTATTTTTTTAACATTTAAGTCTGGCCTTCCTGCAACAACTTCAACTTGTGCAACGGCAAATTTTACTTGAGTCTTCATGTCTTCTATTATACGTGCTAAAATTAACCCAAACAAACACCGAATATGTCTAACTTAATTGAACCTCTTGCCTCAAAAATTCGCCCCAAAAATCTCAAAGAATATATTGGTCAAGATCACCTGGTTGGAGAAGGAAAGCCCCTAAGCCAGGCAATAAAAACGAAACATATTTTTTCCTTTATTCTTTGGGGCCCTCCGGGTACCGGGAAAACCACGATTGCTCGTATTTATTCAGACGCCATTGATGCTGACTTTTATGAACTTTCCGCCGTATCTGCAGGTAAAGATGATATTCGTACCATAATTAAAAATACCGAGAATACTACCAAGCCAGTCGTTTTATTCCTAGACGAAATTCATCGTTTCAACAAAGCCCAGCAGGATTACCTTCTACCATTCGTAGAAAGGGGCAAGCTTACTCTTATCGGTGCCACCACTGAGAATCCTAGTTTTGAAATCATTCCACCCCTTCTTTCCCGTTGTCGCGTTTTTGTCCTGAAGGAACTTTCTCCGGAAGAAATAGAAAAAATAATTGTTCGGGCAACGAAAGTGCTCAAACTAAAACTCGACAGTGAAAGTAAAGATTGGCTTGCCAATTTTGCCAATGGAGATGCCCGTCAAGCAATTGGACTTATTGAGTCCACCGCTTCCCTATATGGAACATTAACGATTGGTAACTTCAAAACTGCTCTTCAATCCCGCTTTCTTCGCTTCGACAAACAAGGCGAAGAACACTACAACACAATTTCCGCTTTCATCAAGTCCATGCGCGCCAGCAATCCCGATGCCGCCCTCTACTATCTTGCCCGATTGGTTGATTCCGGTGAAGACCCCATTTTTATTGCCCGGAGAATGGTTGTCTTTGCTTCTGAAGACGTCGCTTCACCCACAGCCTTAGTCGTTGCCAACGCCGTTTTCCAGGCCTGTCAGCAAATCGGCTATCCCGAATGTCGGGAAAATCTCGCAGCTGGTGCAGTTTACCTGGCTCAAGCCAAAAAAAATCGCTCGGCTTATGAAAGTTATCTCAGAGCACTGGAAGATGTTCAAAAATTCGGTAATCTTCCCATACCCCTCAACCTCAGAAATGCTCCTACCAAATTAATGAAACAACTGGGTTATGGAAAAGGCTACGAAGCATACACCATCGAAGATTTATTACCTGACCAACTAAAAGGTAAAAAATACTTTCATTAATTTTCGTCAACGAATAGATTAAGATGAAATATGAAAATATTATTTTTGCGACATGGCGAGGCTCAAGATGACATCGAAAATCGATATGGTGGCTGGGGAGATTTTCCACTTACCGCCAAGGGGGCGGAAGAAATAAAAGACAGGATCACCTCAATAAAAAATCTCAATATTTCATTTGAGAAAGTCTTCACCTCACCATTATTGAGAGCAAGGTCAACCGCCAAAATAATTTCTGATTCACTAAATCTACCGCTAGAAGTTTTCGAATATGCCAAAGAACAAAACAAATACGGGGTTCTTACTGGGCTCGAAAAATCTGAAGCCAATATGAAATATCCCGATCAAGTATTATTGCTCGACAAAGGGGAATACGTTGATGGAAGTGAAAGATATGAAGATTTAACCGGACGAGTTCGAAAATGCCTTTCTCTTCTTGAGATAAAAGGTATCGAGAGCTGTATTGTTGTTACTCATGGAAACTTTCTCAGTTGTTTATTCAATGAATTTATCGGTGCGAAAATTACCAAAAAAGAAGATGGCGGTTGGGTTTTGGTGGATCTAAAAAACGGCAATGTTGGACCGGAACAATCGCTCGGAATAGAATTCGAATCGACTATAAAGTAATTAGAGTCCGTAACTCGACAATGAAGAGTTCCCTATTCTTATCCTGGGCAAATCAAATCTTTTCTTTTCGCAAAGTATTCGTCCGTTAACTGTAGTAAATGCCAGTTTATAGCCCAAAGTCTTCAAATCTTTTATCGCCTGGCTGCTTTCCAATCCATATGGATAAGCAAATATTTTTGGATTATTTAGTCCTTGTTCGGAAAGTTGTGTGTCCGCAGTAGTAATTTCGTATTGAATTACACTAGCTGATCCGCCAACATTTCTGTGGGACCATGTGTGGTTACCAAAGCTAATTAATCCTGACCCGGCCATTTCTCTAATCTTTTCCCAATTTAAATACCCTGGATTATTTAATAGTCCTGTTGGTGTAAAAATTGTCCCCTTAACTTTAGCAGCTAGTATTGCTTGATACATGTCCGTTCCATTGTCCGCATATCCGTCATCGAAAGTTAACATCACAGGTTTTGCCGGTAGAGCAACCCCATTGTCAAAAAAACTTATCAGTTGTTCCGGAGAAATAGTGTTGTAGCCTTTACTGGTGAGATACTCCAAGTCTTTTTTAAAGTAATCAATTCCCACAGTTAGTGACAAATGTCCTTCCGTTTTTGCCGCTGTTAAATCCTCAACATGATGGAACATCAATACCGGCAAAGATACACAAGGGCCATACAACTGATTCATTTCGGCAAACGTTAAGGGTTTTGGTGTTGGTGTTGCCGATGGTGAAGCAATCGGCGTTACGGCGGGAGTGACAAGCACCCCCTGTTTTTTTGCCGCAAAATTTGATTCTTTTGCCGTATTGTCTTTTTCGAATATAAAAATCGCCAGGAAAATTAGTCCTGCAGCCAATATAAATATGGAAATATTACGTTTTATTCTCACAAGCAATTATAATCATTGCATATGATTGTTGTCATTCAAGTAGTTGACCAAGCCAGTGTATCCATTTTTGGCAAGCTCAAAGAAACCGAGAGAAAAATTGACAAAGGTTTGGTGGTATTTTTGGGAGTTTCCCGACTCGATTCAGAAGTGGATGTCAACAAATTAATTAAGAAAATAATTAAACTCAGAGTTTTCCCGGACGATAATAAGAAAATGAATCTTGATGTAAAAACTATTGGTGGTGAAGTTCTGCTAATATCTCAATTTACTCTTTTCGGAAATGTTAAAAAATGTAACCGGCCTGATTTTTTTGCTGCTGCAGACAAAGAACTTGCCGTAAAACTTTATGATCTATTTACTGTTAAACTTACAGAAGCTGGACTGCCCGTTAAAACAGGTTATTTTGGAGAGCATATGAAAATAGATTCAAACCTAAATGGTCCAGTCACAATCATTATGGAATCAGACAAAATATGAACCGAAAAACTATCCTTTATATTTTATTGATATCTGTTATTTTTATTAGTTTAGTTATCTATAACTATATTTCCGCCCAAAAAAGTATTTCTGAAACCAAACCATCACCTCTGGGAATTACTTTTGAATCTTATCCTGAAAGTGTCGTAGCAGGTCAAAATGGGACTTTCGTTTGGGATGTTAATAGTTCATCTGATCTCGCGACTTCCAAAACAACAATTTACTGGGATTACAACTCAAGCCCCAGTGCTCTAACTAGGGAAGATACTCCGGAAGCTGTTGGCTATTCGTATCATCTCGAGGACTATTTCAAAGGCATTTTTAAGCTACCTGATAATTTTAATTTGTCCATAAAATTTAATAAAATCGGCAAAGTTTACTTTCGGGCCTATGCGAAGGTCGGGGACAATAATCTTTGGTCCGACGAAAAAACTTTAGAAGTCGTTGCAAACACAAAAAATGTCATCCAATAACAGACAGTTTTCATTTTCATTGTTTATTCTGATAACCTTTATGGCTGTTTTGGCAACCATTCTTATCGGTTTGAGAATCTATAACCATTAATAATTAGCAATTTCCGGTGTTTCCTGCTAAAATCTGAAAACTATGCCTATTCACCAAACATTAGTACCATTTATCGGCCTCAAAGAGGGTGTTATTTTTCCGGAAACAGAAGCGGTTCTGACATTCGGTAAACCGGCTTCTATTACCGGTATTAATAGTGCTTTTACCAATAACCAAGAGGTTTGCTTTGTTTCACAAAAAGACGCAAAAGCTACGGCCATTGGACTTGACGATTATTATCTCGTCGGTTCGGTCTGTAAAATAGTTAAGACGCTTCCTGTAAACGAAGAGCTCCACGCCATTGTAAAAGGTCTATTCAGGGTCAAGATAGAGAAAATAGAAGAAAAAGATGGCCTAATTTGGGCCCTTGTTTCTGAATACCCCGAAGACAACACCATAACCACAGAAATTTCCGCCCTTTCTAATCGCGCTGTCGCTCTCATAAAACGAGCATCGGAGCTGGGGAAAGCCAACGTTGAGCCAGGCGTCCTAGCCAAAATCATCAACAGTTCGGATCCACTACTCATTTCCTTCCAAATATCATCCATCCTCGATGTTAAAAATGAAGAGAAACAAAAACTTCTTGAAAACAATTCCTTGGAAAAAAGACTTACTTTCATAACCGACCACCTCAATGAAGAAATAAAGATTCTTGAATTGGAAAAAAAGATCGAAAACAAAACCCAAAAACGATTTGACGACAGCATGAAAGAAGCTGTCCTTCGAGAAAGAATGCGAGCCATCCAAAAGGAACTTGGAGAGGGTGGGGAAGAGGAAGAAATTACCGAGTTAAAAGTCAAATTAAAAAAGGCTAACCTTCCCAAAGATATCCACGCAAAAGTCGCCAAGGAGCTGGATCGTTTAAAAAAATTATCTATCCACAATCCTGAAACATCCTATCTTAGAACCTGGATTGAAACTGTCCTTGAGTTACCCTGGGGTGAATACACCAAAAGCAGCTATTCTCTACCCAAAGCAGAAAAAATTCTTGATCAAGATCACTATGGTCTGGAAAAAGTGAAAGAAAGAATTCTTGAATATATCGCCGTTCTAAAACTCAAAAGTGATCAGGTCAAAAAAACCAAAGCTCATGCCGTTAACCCGCCCACTATACTTTGTTTCGTTGGACCTCCAGGTGTCGGTAAAACCTCTGTCGGTAGATCAATCGCCAAAGCCATTGGACGAAAATTCGTCAAGATGTCACTTGGAGGTTTAAAAGATGAAGCTGAAATTCGTGGTCACAGACGAACTTATGTTGGTGCCATGCCGGGAAGAATTATCCAATCAATTAAAGATAGCGGAGTTAGCAATCCTGTTTTTATGCTTGATGAAATCGATAAAATTGGTGCCGATTTCCGTGGCGATCCCAGCTCAGCCCTTCTTGAAGCACTTGATCCGGAGCAAAACTTTGCCTTTCAAGACCACTATCTTGATATCCCCTTCGATCTTTCCCAAGTTTTATTTATAACGACAGCCAACGTCTTAGACACTATTCCCGCAGCCCTAAGAGATCGTCTTGAAGTAATTGAGTTTTCCGGATACACCGAAGAAGAAAAATATTTCATTGGAAAAAAGTATCTCATCAAGAAACAATCGGAAGCTAACGCTATTGATCAAAAAGATTTTGAACTATCTTCGGCTATGCTTAAGTTTTTGGTGCGTCACTATACCAGGGAAGCTGGCGTCAGAAATCTTGAAAGACAGATAGCCTCTCTTATGCGTAAAGTTGCCAAAGCCAAAGCTTCGGGAAAAGAATTGCCAATTGTCATTACCAAAGAAAAAATTAACAAATATCTCGGTCCTGTTATTTATAACCACACTCTTGCGGAAGATATCGACCAGGTTGGTTTGGTAACTGGCTTGGCATACACCAAAGTCGGAGGAGATATTCTCTTTATTGAAGTCGCCGTAATGCCGGGACAAGGAAAAATTACTCTTACCGGTCAGCTTGGCGATGTCATGAAAGAATCCGCCAAAGCAGCGTATTCATATGTTCGCTCACACAGTAAATTGTTAGGTATAAATGATAGCAAAATTGCCAGATCCGATATTCACATCCATGTTCCGGAAGGAGCAGTCCCGAAAGATGGCCCCAGCGCCGGTCTGGCGATAACCACAGCAATTATTTCTGCCCTTTCCGGAAAAGCAGTTCCCAAAGACTTGGCCATGACAGGGGAAGTAACCTTACGTGGACGTGCACTGGAAATAGGCGGAGTCCGTGAAAAAGTTATTGCAGCCCATCGGGCCGGAATCAAACAAATAATTCTACCCAAGGACAATGAAAAAAATCTTGCCGATCTTCCTGAAAAAGTGAGAACTGATTTAAAATTTCATTTTGTAAAGAGTATGGATGATGTCGTCAGGATTGTTTTCTCCGGAAAATAAGATAAATTCCTGAGATTATTGCTAGGCAGCTAAAAACAATAGCTGCTGGAACGCCATAAAGTTTCCATACAATCTCTTCTGGTCTAAGATTTTCTAAAATGCCTCGGATTAATCCATAGCCAATTAAATAAACACCGGAAATGACACCGATTTTTTTGTGCTTTCCGGAAATCTTCCACAGAATAGCAAACAAAATAATGTTTAATATTCCTTCGTATGCAAACAAAGGCTCCCCGTTTTTTCCATAGAGTTCACCGTTAATGTAATTTCCCACTCTTCCAATCGCTTGTGCTAAAGGAACTCCCACCACCAAGGCATCTAAGTATTTAAGAAACCTTATCTTTTTTACAAAACAATAAATGATTAAAGCCAAAATTCCACCACCGATTGCTCCCCATATTCCCAAGCCTCCCTCCCAAACATAAATAACTTTTATTAAATTACTGGAATAATATCGGTTCCAATAGTCAATCACATGATAAAGTCTGGCTCCAATTACTCCGGCGATTATCACCCAGAAAATCGCTTTTTCCAACTGATCTTTATCGATTTTGCCTCGATGACTTAAAGCAATTTCAATTGATATCCATACTCCCAGGCCAATTAGCAGACCATACCAATGGAATGTTATCCCGAATATCTCAAACATTTTTCACGAAACTGGAAAGCTTATCTATAGGAATAATTTTACTTTCCGTTTCGTTGCGCATTTTTACTTCAACCCCTCCGGCGCTAATGCTTCTCGCCGACACAACCACCCTTATTGGACATCCTATTAAGTCCGAATCGGCAAACTTCGCTCCGGCGCTTAGTTCTCTGTCGTCCCAGAGAACATCGATACCATCTTGTTTTAAGCTGTTATAAATTTTCTCTGCCTCTTCTTGTTGTTGAATATCCACGAGGTGAACTAAAAATGGCGCAATGTTTTTTGGCCAAACAATTCCCTTATCATCATGGAACTTTTCGACAATTACACCCATTGTTCTGGTGACGCCGATTCCGTAACACCCCATGATAGGGTATTTCTTTTCCCCATTCTGATCAGTATATGAAAGGTCAAAAGCCTCGGTGTATTTTCTCCCTAAATCAAAGACGTTACCTACCTCGGAAGCTGTCGCCGATTTTAAATCGTCTTTATCGCATTTTGGACAGCGATCACCCACCTTATACTTTGAGATATCATCTACATTTACGCAGAATTCACATGAATCACAATACAAAATATTGGCTTCACCTGCGTCAGTCAAAACTTCAAATTCATAAGATATTTTTTCGCTAAAGCCACCACCGGAAGCCTCCGTGACCTTACTTGTCAGCCCAAGTCGCGAAAATAATCTCAAATATGCCTTTTTGGCCACTTCATAATATTTTTCAAAGTCTTCTTGATTTTCATGGAATGAATACATATCCTTCATTAGAAATTCTCTTCCTCTTAATATTCCGGACTTTGCCCTAAGTTCATCTCTAAATTTCCACTGAATGTGGTAAATTGCTCTTGGGAGGTCGCGGTATGATCGAATAAATTCTTTCATTACAGTAGTTACGACTTCTTCTTGGCTTTGGCCTAATGCATAATCTTTTTCGGTTCGGCTTTTTATCTTAAATAGCACATCAATATGGTCCCAGCCTCCGGACGTTTTCCAAATTTCCGCCGGCTGAAGCATTGGCATCAATATTTCTTCACCTCCGATTGCATCCATTTCTTCTCGGATTATCGCCTCAATCTTCCTTAGAACGATTAAACCAAAAGGTAAATATGTATAAACTCCTGCCATCAATTGTCTAACAAACCCTGCCTGGACCAACAATCGATGATTTATTGTATCGGCGTCCTTTGGAGCACTTTTTTCTGGGTGAATGCCCATTTTACTCATTTTCATATATCAATTTTAACCCATACTAACTATTAAGGCTAATGCTAATATTAAGATAGATGCAAAATCTAAACCCCATAACAATAACCAAGGCTTCGGGGATTAAAGAACCATTTAATGAGGAAAAGGTGGTTAGATCTCTCGCAAAATCAGGACTTTCTGTAGACACCGCTTCCCAAGCCGTAAGTTACTTAAAGAGTCATCTAAAAGAAGACATGACTACTGGTGCAATTTATGGTCATGTTTCTTCATATCTACAAAAAAATGCTCCTGTTGAAAATTATTTCAACTATGGCCTTAAAAGAGCCGTTATGGATTTGGGACCATCAGGATTTGCATTTGAAATATTAGTGTCGGATATCTTAAGGCTCGAAAAATTCAAAACAGAAGTTGGAGTTGTTACCCAAGGAAAATGTGTTACCCATGAAGTTGATGTGATTGCCGAAAAGGAAAACGAGAAATATTTTGTTGAGTGTAAGTACCACAATACGCCGGGATATAAAACCGACATACAGGTTGCTCTTTATACCTACGCAAGATTCTTAGATATTAGTGATGTCCAAACAAAAAACAATCCTTCCGAAAATTGTTTCTCGTGGCTAATAACAAATACAAAGGTTACTTCTGAAGTGTTCGATTATTGTAGTTGTGTCGGTCTTCGGGTTACAACTTGGACGCATCCAAAAGATCAAGGCTTACAAGATATGATTATAAAATCTGGCTTGCATCCGGTTACACTGCTTTACCAAATTCCCAAAAATGATATAAAAGTTTTACTCGATAGGGGAATAGTTACTTGTGCCAGGTTAAAAAGTGCACTTCTCAACGATCAAGTAAATGACATTATCGGAAAAGAAGAAAAATCCACGATACTTAATAGTATAAATAGAATATGCAAAGATAATGAATAATATATTTGTTCGAATTGTTCTTGTTGTACTTGCTTTGTTTGGATTGTATAAAATGTTTCCTCAGATTTCCAAACCAATAGATTACTATATTAAAAATCCCTCCTTTCAAAACTCAGTTGTTAAGCCGGTAATCGTAGCAGCAAACAACGTACTCCCCGACAAAATAAAAATACCTATTCCTCAAATCATGGGAGTTTCCACCGATTATGCCTCTGATTCTCCTCTGAAACAAATAAGTGACGATGTTTCGAAGCAGGCTGCAAATTTAGCTAATGACCAAATAAATCAGATCAAGAAATCCGCTGCAGATCAATTCTGCTCTATTCTCCTCGAAAAAATAAAAGCTGACTGTGGCGTCAAGTAAATTCCGGGTTTAATTGATCATCCCAAAGTTACCCCTATCATGTCCAATTTTGGCAAATATCTTTTTATTTCATTTCTAAATTTCTCTGCCAGGTTTGCCGAATAAGTCGCATTTTGCGTATTTTCCATGTGCCCGCAAAGTCGATTCTCATAAGTCCTGACAATCTCTAATATTTTTTTACCTTCATCGTTAAATTCGGCTTGCCATTTAATTGGGTTCTCTTCGTACTTGTCGTGGATTTCCTGAAAAGAGTCAAACTCCTTTTCATATTTTTCCACCATTTCATTAAAAATCTCTATATATTTTGCCGCCATAAAAAATATTGTATTACACTTTTACATCGACACGAAACTGAATTTTCTATTCGTCTACCGGATATTTATCTACGAATTTATATTCCCATGTCGGATTTATATCTTTTGAATCGGAATACATAAATATCAGCTGTTGGTCCTCCATAATTCTAAAGAATTCTTCCCAGGGGATATCTCTTGTTGTTACTCTACCCTCACTAAGCATAGCCTCGTCCTTTTTCCCTTTCCAGTCTATTCTCAACCCGATTTTATCCTCGGTAATTTCTGGGTCATCGATTATTGCCGGTTTTCCCCCTCGACTTTCAACCCAGGTTTTAATCTCTTCATTGCTGATTGCTTGTTTGTATACTACTTCCATAAGTAAATACTAGCACGAAATATTACAATTTTGTTTTCTGTTCTTGTCTCAACTTTTCAAACAAAATCAACGCCGTGGCTACACTTACATTCAAAGAAGCAACTGCTTTATCCATTGGGATATTCACAAACAAGTCACATTCTTTTTGCAAAGGCTCGGAAAGTCCCACGGCTTCGCCACCCATTACGAAGGCGACAGGTCCCCTCAAATTTGTTTCTGTATATGATTCGCCCATACCTACTTCAACTCCAACTACCGGAACAGCATATTCATGAAGTAATTTAATCGCTTGAAACATACTCATTCCCAGCAGAGGGACATAGGCCGCACCCCCCATTGATACTTTAGCAACGACCGGCGTCACTTCGTGGACACCATTTGGTGAGGCGATCACAGCATCGACTCCTGCCGCCCAAGCTGTACGAAGAATAGCCCCCAAGTTTTGTTCATAATCAATATGATTAAGTAGCAATAAGAAAACATCCCTTTTCTCTTTTAATATTTGTTCCAAAGATAATGTTTCCGGAACGCTCATTAAGGCGACTACACCTTGAGGGTTTCGGCTGTCGCTCATTTTTTCAAGTTCTTCAGTACTCACTTTTTGAATCTGCACACCATTTTTTCTGGCCAGATTTTCGATCTCTCTTATCCTGGGATCGCTCAAAGTTGAAACTCCCAAAATTACCGAAACGATTTTTTGTTGGGAAGTTAAGGCATCGTGAACCATATTTCTGCCTTCTAGGGTAATAAAGTTAAGCTGTTTCTTCATACCTATATTTTATCCTAAAAGGGAGCTGCTAACCTATTTTCCTATATAAAAATGCTATATAATACACAAGAACAAACCTTGCTCTTTAAAAGGATGGCAAATGGTCTCAAAAAAGCTCCTTATTTTGTGCTCGTTAATTCTTATTGGAATCACTGCTTGTGCAAGCTCAACCCATGTTAGGCTCACGCCTACACCTACCTCCACACCCAAATCTGTCTCTACAGCAACTCTTGTCCAAACACCTACCCCGACCTCAACATCAACCCAGACAAACACTCCACAACCTTCAAAGACCCCCTCAATTACATACATAGTACAGGAAGCCGACACCCTCTGGGGAATTTCTCAACGTTTTGGTGTACCGGTAGATCGGATCGCCATTGCCAATAGTATTTGGAACTATGACCAAATATATCCTGGTCAAGTTATCATCATCCCCAACCCTTCGGAAGTAAGTACAGTGATACCTGAAACGAATAAACGAATTGTCGTTATTCTTTCCCAACAGAAAACTTATGCCTACGAAGGGGATAAATTAATAAGAGAATTCCTGGTCTCTACCGGGGTTCAGAATCATCCAACTGTCCTGGGCACTTATTACATCTATATAAAGCTTGAATCAACACGTATGACTGGTGAGGGTTACGATTTGCCAAATGTTCCTTGGACAATGTATTTCTACCAAGGCTATAGCTTCCATGGAACCTATTGGCATCATAATTTCGGTCATCCTATGAGTCATGGTTGCGTGAATATGTACACACCGGATGCTGATTGGCTATATCACTGGGCTCCTCTCGGCACAAAAGTCGAAATATATCCTTGAAATTCAAAAACCCGCTAGATAGCGGGTTTTTTATCGTTGAAAAACCGAAGAGGGGTATGCACGTCTCATTACGAGAGAAGAGTAAGGATATAATTGATTGTCCTGTTAACCTTATGAACAAAAAATTACGCTCCGGAAGCGCCTTAAAAATAATTTCTCTTGCCAAGCCATATATTGGTTTTATTATCTTGGTCTTTTTTATTAGTCTTGCCACCAACGGCCTTAGCCTTGCGGTTCCCAAAATAATGGCATCGACAATCGATACTTTTAGAAAAGAAAATTTTAATTTAAGTGCATCTCTAACAATCCTCTCCATCATTACCTTATTTATCTTTATTTTTTCAATGGCTCAAAGTTTTCTCCAGACTTATCTGTCGGAAAAAATCGGCCGTGATCTTCGCAATCGCCTAATCCAAAAAATATCCACCCAACCATTTTCTTTCATCAATCAGATTACTCCTGAAAAATTGCTCACTAACCTCACCGGAGATATTGATAATCTCAAACAGGTTATTGCTCTCGGGTTAGTCCAAGTATTTTCTTCGATTATCCTTATTTTCGGTGCAGGAGCTTTATTAATTTCTGTTAACCGCAATCTTGCCTTGATCGTTCTCACCATTATTCCCCTTATTGTTATTATCTTTATTTTCATTTTTAGTAAAATTCGGCACTTCTTTAAGAGAGCTCAGGCGATCATAGATAAGTTAAACAAAACTATCAACGAAAGTATTGTCGCCTCATCTCTTATTCGCATTTTGAATTCTCAATATCTGGAATCTCAAAAATTTTTAGAACTGAGTACCCAATCAAGGGAAATCGGCATGTCCATTCTCCAGCTATTTGCGAGTCTAATTCCTCTTATTGGAGCAATTGCCAATGCCAGTTTAGTAGCCGTCCTTCTTATTGGTGGTCGATCAATTATTTCCGGATCTTTCACAATTGGTGGTTTAACCGCCTTTCTGAGTTACATTTCCATGTTAATTTTTCCCATTGTCATCCTCGGTTTCATAAGTAACGTTCTGGCTAGGGCAGTCGCTTCTTTCGAAAGAATTTCAGCCGTTCTCTATGCTCCACATATTCGACGTAAGGGTAAGCTGGAAAAAGAAATTCAGGGTAAAGTATCTTTCAAAAATGTATCTCTGAATTATGGTAACAAGCAAATTCTCAAAAAAATATCATTTGAAATTCCGGCAGGATCTCGTACTGCGATTCTTGGACCAACGGCTGCAGGAAAAACACAGATTTTCTACTTACTTTCCGGTCTTTTGAAAAATAGTTCAGGGAAAATTCTCATAGATGATATACCTCAATCAAAATATTCTGCTAAGTCACTCGCTGATCAAATCGGCCTTGTTTTCCAAGACAGCTCCATCTTCAATACTTCCATTAGAGAAAATATAAATTTTAAAAATATTGACAATGAGGAAAGTTTCCAAAAAGCTATTCACACGGCCGAGCTTGATGACTTTATCGCTAGCCTTCCCGATGGTTTGGATACAAAAATTGCCGAACGTGGAGCCAGTTTGTCAGGTGGTCAAAAGCAAAGAATCACTCTCGCTCGCGCATTGGTTGTAAATCCAAAAATTTTATTACTGGATGATTTTACTGCTAGGGTAGATCGTGAAACAGAAAAAAAGATCTTTGCTAATTTAAAGAAAAATTATAGTGGAATCACTCAGATCCTTATTACCCAGCAAATTTCTTCAGTCGAAGATTTCGATCAAATAATTCTTGTCATGGAAGGGGAACTCTTAGCCATAGGTACTCATAAGGAGCTGCTAAAAAAATCTCCGGAATATCAACAAATCTTCAATTCACAAAAATCAATTCAATGAACTACGCACTAAAAAGTTTCGACATAAAAGAAAATAAAAAGCAAAATTCGCTCGAACCAATCAAACGTTTTTCGGGCTTTCTTTCCGGTGAATACTTTCGCCTTGTCTTAACGATTATCAGTATCGTAATTAATTCTGCCGCCAACGTTGCTACGCCTTTGGTTCTTGGATATGCAATCGATAACTTTGTCACACATAGAAATTTTGCCAGCATTTCCCAATATTCATTAATTCTAGCTGTTTTATATATCGTCATCGCCATTACCGGCTATCTCCAAACAAAGAATATGGGTACAGTTGGTCAGAATGTTCTTTTTAAACTTAGGAATAGTGTCTTCGATAAAATTCAATCTTTACCCCTTGCGTTTTTTAATCAAAACAAACTCGGTGATTTGATCTCAAGAATAAATAATGATACAGATAAACTGAATCAATTTTTTACTCAATCACTTAACCAGTTTGTTGGTAATATATTTATTATCTTTGGCATAGGAATATTTATCTTCTTTATTAATCCGGAGCTTGCCCTAATTACTATTATTTCGGCGGTGTTTCTAGTTGTTGTTACTTCCTTTATTTCTCCATGGATTCATAAGAAAAACAGAATTAGTCTTCAAGCGCTAGGAAATCTCTCTGCAGAGATCCAGGAAAGCTTAAACAATTTCAAAGTTATCGTCTCTTTTGATAGGCGAGATTATTTTAGAAACAACTTTGAAAAAGTTAATGAAGAAAATTATATTGCATCTGTAAAAGCCGGTGTCGCAAACAATATAACCTCTCCTCTTTATGATCTATCCGGGAATATTGCCACGTTGTTGGTTCTAGCCTTCGGTATCTCTCTGATTCTACAAGGGCATTTAACGATCGGTATTCTTGTTTCGTTTTTGAGTTACACAGATAAGTTCTACTCTCCACTACGTCAGATGGCAGCTATTTGGTCAAACGCCCAATTATCTCTAGCTGCCTGGAATCGTATTTTGGAAATTTTGAATCTTGAATCAGACCTTGTTGTCGTATCCCATGAAAAGACAGAACCAACGAGACATATCATGCAGTTCCGTCACGTAAGTTTCGGTTATACCCAAAAGAAAATATTGCATGATGTAAACTTCACCTTTGATAAAGGTAAAACTTATGCGATCGTTGGCCCAACCGGCGGTGGAAAAAGTACGACCGCTTCCCTTATGTCCAGACTATATGATCCCCAAGAGGGTGAGGTTCTATTTGAAGGAAGAGATATAAAAACATTTAAACCGGAAGAATTATCCCAAAAGATTGGTTTTATTCTTCAGGATCAATATCTTTTCACCGGCACAGTCGGAGAAAACATCGCCTATGGTAATCCCGATCATTTAGTGTATTCAAAAGATAAACTTGAAGCAGAGTTAAAAGATCTTAACCTTTCTGAATTAATAAAAAAATTTGAAGGCGGTTTAGATGCAGAGGTCACACCATCAACAGAGTTAATTAGTCTTGGTCAAAAACAGCTAATTTCATTTCTTCGAGCCATTATAAGAAAGCCCGAACTTCTCATCATGGATGAAGCTACGGCAAACATCGATACTATTACGGAACAACTTCTTCAGGAAATTATCGACAAGCTTCCCAAAGAAACAACTAGAGTCATCATTGCCCATAGATTTAATACCATTAAAAATGCCGACGAGATCTATTTCGTAAATAATGGTCAGGTTATTTCGGCGCAATCTTATGAAAAATCGCTTGAAATGATAAAACAATCAAAGCGTACCTCTTGAGAAAGATATAATATCCAATATGAAATCTTCTCAAAACTCCATATTGCTGGTTATCGATCCTGTCAATTCGTTCGCTCATGAAAAATGCGAAAAATCCTCATGGAATATCCATTATTCCAAAATCAGATCGATGTTGCCACGATTGGCAAATTTTATAAAAACATATAAAGAAAAGACAGGGAATTCTGTCGTCTTTTTCACGGTTGCTTCATGGACAAAAGAAAACCTTCCGGATAATTTGATTGAACTTTACAAAGATCCTCGTGCTTACTATTACTCAGATGATAAAACAGGATTCGAAGAAAAATTTCATACTGTCGAGCCGACACCAAACGATCTGGTTTTCATCAAAAACACCTACGATGCTTTTTCAAATAAAAGCTTTTGTCAAGAACTTAAAAAAAGAAAAATTAAACATATTGTCGTTACCGGCATCTTCACCGATGGTTGTGTTTTAGCCTCGATAGTAAGTGGATTTTCAAAAGGATTTAGCTTCACAATTTTAAAGGATTTGGTAGAAACTACTGACTCCAAAGAACGTCAACAGCTTCAAAAATTAATGATCGACTTTACTTTCCCGGTGATGTACGGGAAAACAGTCACGTCGATAGACTTTCTCAAGTCTTTGTAAATAAAATTCAAGTGAATTACGCACAAAAGATGTAGTTGACAGAGCCCATAGTAATATGATATAGTACTACCTGCTAAACATATTAGCTTTATGAAAAACAAAATACAAATCATAACTATTTCGAATTTTATCGATTCGGAAATAAACAAAGGCCTTAATTGTGCCTCGGTTTTTGCATATATCAAAACATAAAATAAATATATTTTGATCCTATTCAAACGCCGCGGCATACGCGGCGTTTTTGTTGCACGAAAGCAAGCACATTAAATCATTAAGGAGGAATATGTTTCGAAAACTTTGGTCAATCTTGGCACCATTCCATAAGACATTTTATTTATTTATTCTTCTGGCTGTTATCTACGAAACGATCCAGCTGGCCGGAAGCTATGTGATAAGTCTGGTAGTTACTTTATTTGGAATTTCAGTCGGACCACTCGTTTGGATCTATTTGATCATAGGACTGCTCGCCTTCGACGAGATCAATATGAGAGTCGATAATTATTTCGATTGGCACATTGCAGCCAAACAAAGCCATCCTATTTTTCGGCACCTAAAGCTTAAAGCAATTGCTAAGTTCCTAAAGATGGATATTCCCTGGCATCACAAACATAATTCAGGAACTTTAGTGGGAAAAGTAGGTGATGGAGTTTGGAAAACTTTAGAAATTGTCGATGTCATGAGTTGGGAGTTTGTGCCCACTTCTATCCAAGCAGTCATTAGCCTAATACCGCTGTTTATAATTAGCCCCTGGGTTGGCTTGATCGCCATTGTGACCTTTGCAATATTCGCCGCACTCACTATCAAGGGTAACAAGGAGAAAAAGCCGTTCAGGTCAAAACGTCAGGACTATTACGAGGCAGAATGGAACAAGTCCATTGCTTCAGTTCAGTCTGTGGAAACAAATCTGATGTTTGGTCAGCAAGATCGATTGATGCAAGACCAAATCGACATCCACGATGGAATTGTCGGTGAGGCCCTAAAAGAGCACCGAATCGGAATTTTTAAATACAATCGTTGGCGAATCAGAGTATTGACCATAGCAAGAAGAATCATCCTCGTTATTTGGATTCTTCAGCTCTTGCATGGTTCACTCACAATTGCCAGCTTAATTTTTGTTAGTGTACTGGTCGAAAGGTTATTCTCCAGCTTTTGGAGATTTGCCCGTCTTCTCGATAGAGCCTCGGAAAATAGCGAGGGCGCAGAGAGACTAGCCAATCTCTTAAGTGAAAACGAACCGGTTGAGACTGGAAAAATTCAAGAAGTTCCGAGTCAACCATTAGGTATTAGTATCAAAGAAGTTTGTTTCTCTTATGACGGGGAATATACCAAAGAAGATGGTGCTCTCCATGATTTCAGTTTAGAAGTTGAGCCGGGGAAAATCCTTGCCCTGGTTGGCCCTTCAGGTGCCGGAAAAACCACCATCAGAAAAATAGTCACCCGTTT
Organism: Candidatus Collierbacteria bacterium; assembly: GCA_903886255.1. Lineage (GTDB taxonomy): Bacteria > Patescibacteriota > Microgenomatia > UBA1400 > MFAQ01 > UBA2277. Next base: position 21,048 of record CAISLM010000072.1, on the reverse strand, counting down.
AGTGAACTGCCAAAAAGGAACTATTTTAGTTGGAGGAATTGATATAAAAGATTGGGACAAATATCAGCTTCTGGAACAGTTTTCTTATGTTCCTCAGGGCGATGATGTTTATATTTTTGATGAAACTATCAAATACAATATTTCCTTTCCTCGTCCCGACACAACGGATGAAGAAATAATCCAAGCTTCACGTCTTGCCGGTATTCATGATTTTGTTTTAACTCTCAAAGATGGTTACGAAACCCAGGTTGGCGAAAGGGGTATTCGTTTGTCTGGCGGACAAAAACAAAGAATTGCTTTAGCTAGAGCTATCTTGGCTAATCGTCCCATCCTTATTTTGGACGAAGCTACCAGCGCAGTCGATGCTATCACCGAAAAAGAAATTCAAACCAACATGAAAACAATTCTAACCGGGAAAACAGCCATTATCATCGCCCATCGTCTTTCCACTATTTGGGGATTGGCCGATAAAATAGTTGTCATGGACGAAGGAAAAAAGGTTGAGGAAGGAACTCACGATGATCTTATGAAATTAGATGGCCTCTACGCCAAAATGGTTTCCTTACAGATACAGTAATTAAATAACGCCAGCTAACCCTGGCGTTTTTTATTTATACGGCGTATCTTATGAAAGATGCCTTAAAGCTTTTTCGATCGCAATTTTAAGCAAACCGGATCTATTTAATTTTCCTTGTGTAATTAAAGAATGCGGGTCAGTATCATATTTATGATTACCGGTATCCTCACCCAATATTTTTCCTACTGTGAACTTTCCCAAACCGCGGATCATAGCCCTTTGAGTAGCCGAAAGCGGCAAAGCAAGCCCAGCCGATTTTGCCAGTGCCGTCTTACCATATTTATCGGCCATTAGTACTACTCCGACATCAATAAATTGGTGATAACCTTCAATCAACCCACTGACAATACTAATATATAGCGAAGCCTCGTTATTTGAATTACGAATAGCTGTTAACCTCTCGGTAGTTGCAAATACAATTTCTGCCATTCCTACAAGCTGCTCATCTTGACTTACCTGCGGATTTACTCCAATCATTGTTGACCTTCCCAATGCTTGTTTTACTGCCTCAATTTTAATTGGACTTTCTGAAGCTAAAATCACTTTTTCAAACTCGACAACTATATTTTTCTGAGATATTTTTTTTATTCCAAACTGCCTACTAACTTCTTCGAAATCTACAGGGATCCATGTGTCTTGAATGGAGCGATAAAACTGAACTCCATCATTAAAATATTCATCATCATCCAAGACGTGAACCACCTCTGCTGGTAATCTTTTTCCTTGTTCAAGAAGAACATGAACTCTAAATAAAGCAGCAAAAAAGTCAATTCTCTTTTCTTCAATTCTCTTTTTGCTCGACTCTTCTCCAATAAATATTTCCAAACTCTGTTGTACTTTTTTGTTCTGATCTGCCGGTAGCCGAGCAATCTCATATTTCTTTCCGGCTACTAAGTCTCCATCTCTAGCATCAATTTCCCCAAGTATTAACGACTTGATTGAATATGCCTTTAAATTAAGGAATAAATATCTTTTTGCATAGTCATCAGATGATAGTATTGAATCAATATCCTTAACTATATCCTTCGCTAATTTATCATTTAGGAATTCTTTTGATTCATGGGTATCAATGCTTCCACTTCCTCCTGCCTTTATTCCAAAGCCTAGCTCTTCGACTCGGTTAGCTACAAGTATTTGGTCGCCAAAGAACGGCACTACTATCATTGGCACTTTCTGCATAATTGCTTCGTGAAAGCCATTGCTTCCGCCATGAGTAATAAATAAATCGGCACGCGACAAAATCTCCACTTGATCAACGTTGTCATAAATCCACCAATTATCAGGAATTATGTCAAGGACATTTTTCCCTTGTGAAACAAAAATAACCTGAAGATTTCTATCTTTCAATAAATTTGCCAAAACATTTAAAAATTGACTTAATTTAACTCTTATATCCTTCTGTTGATTCCAGAGATTATTCATAACCACTGTCCCAAAAGAAAAATATATCAATGGTTTTGGGTTTTTATAGTTTGTCTTTTCGTAGTTATCTCCGCGGGGATTACCTACAAAAACAAACGGATTACTACTTCGGTTAACCTTAAAGTTTATCGGAGTTATTTCCGGAAAAGACCAAATAAGATTAATTTGTCCTGAAATATGGAAACCATCAGAAACCATTTCCACATCATCTCTCGTGATTCTGATACCGAATTTATTCTTGATATTCTCTAGAGCCTCCATATTTACTTTTTCATCATATTTTTTATCCCGATAATCGGCATTCAAAAAAGGACCGATCATTGCAGGAATAGAACACCAATAGGGGATATTCAGTATCCTACCCACCAAATTTCCCTCTAAAGAAAAGAAATCATAAATAATCAAATCCGGTTTAAACGCTTTAGCTGTTTCAACACATTTTTCCAGAAGATCGTTCACTCTAGGAAATGTCCAAAGAGCGGGATCGGTTTCATGAAGATCAAATTTGTCAATTATTTTTACGATTTTTCTATCTATTCCGGTAAGATCGGGTACGACATTCTTCCAACCTGTAATTACTATTTGAAAATCAAAATATTTATTATTGTCTTTAATAAACTCTTTTATTATGTTTAGATGGCCATCAAACGGAGGAGAAAATACCAGTACTTTTTTCTTGTCGGTTAAGAAATTTTTCCGTAAATAATCAATCATTATTTCTTGCCCAATTCCGCGATTAAGAATTCTTGTGTCCTCCTTAATATTTTTTGTATAAATATCCAAATTATTTAAAAATACTTCCAAGTCTATATTGTTTAAATTCTGAGCCGAAACGCCAAAACCATTATTGCCAATTTCCCAAGCGTTAAGATGTTGCTCATATGGTTCGACCGGAATTGCATAAACCGGAATTGACAAAAACATTGCTTCCGATAATAAGGAATGGCCTGCCGAAGAAATAATTCCATTGGCGATTGCCATCACTTTTAAGAAGTTTGGATCTCCATGGGGATAAATATTTATATTCTCAGATCGAAGTTTGTTATATTCTTCAAAATCGCTCTTTGGAACAAACAAATGAAATATTGCTTTGTCATTTTGTTTCAAACAATCGACAATTTCCCTCGGTGTCTGAGTAAATTCCTTTACCGGAGATACATATAACAAAATGTTAACTTTGTTTCCCTCTACTTTTCTTTTTTCAGCAAGATCGATAATTGATTGTTTAATCGTTGGTGGAACCAACATTACTTCAGCTGCGCCCTCTCTAGGACTAACTTTGAAAAAAGAACAAGCTATCCGTTTGCTAACCTTTGGGAAAAACATCGATAATCTGGCAACCTCATCTGTATAGGTAAATCCGCCAAGTTTAGAAGGTAAATCGCCATATAAAAATTTGCTTTGTTGATCAATAGTAACTAACGGAACGTCGTATGCATAAGCGTACTGTGCCGAAATTGGTTCATAATCCGTTATTACCAAGTCTGCCTTCCCCCACTTTGTAATTACCTTATCCAACGCCTCAAAAGAAGTCTTAAATGGCTTAATATTCTGATTCATCGCAGACTTAGCTGTTGCTTCAAAGTTTAGGCCGGTAGGAGAACCTACTATAAATGTTAATCCCACTGGGACTATGGTTACGTTCGGATTATTTCCAAACCTATTTGTCATTACTCTTAGGCTATCGTCATGAGCAAAAATCATTATTTGGCAATCCTTTGCCAGTTCTTCGATTATCGGCATCTCTCTATTTGAATGCCCATTTCCAATCCCGCTTATTCCATACAAAATTCTTTTCATGACTCTGCAATATATTTTGTAACAAATTCAAGAGATCCTGAAATTCGTATTACCTTAATTTTAGATAGAGATTCCTTTAGCTTCTTTGACAGAAAAGTCTGTACACCTATAGGAGGAGTACCAACGAAAACGTCTTCACCATCACACATAATTGTATCGGCATTAACTACGTCAAGAAAATAGGGATAAAGTGAATGCAAATTTGATGGATAAAAAAGTTCCTCAATTTCAGATACCCCATCGTTTAATTTTACGAGATAGATGGTAGAAATGTGTTCAATACTATTATGAGAATAATGTTTATCATCTACGATAAATGCATTTCGCCTTTGATAATTTACCTTACGGGAAATTAAATTTGGAAATCTAGCCGGATCGGTTTCCCCAAGAGACATAGATTTGGTGCCAAAAATCGCCTCGATTTTTCCATTGCCCAAAGAAACAATAGTTTTGTTTCCGGAAAATGAAGTCCAGCCATAATCATTTAAAAGTTTAAGTAGAATTGTTGATTTTCCCGATCCGGTATGTCCGGCTAATAAAACATATTTTCCTTTTCCCGCACACGATGCGTGAACTGAAAATAGTTTTTGTTCAAGAAAATATACTCTCAATAGGCTGTAAATAAAATGCCAGATGTCCAGAGATAATTTACCATTCCAGTTATCGTATATCCGGAATCCGAAATCATTCTTTTCAATCCTCCGTTCTTGGGATTCCACATACTCCACAATGGTTGCAGGTTCAATTTTTGAATCTAACACAACCACACCGGGCAAATACGCTTGAGCCAAAATTTTTACCTCTTCCGTTTCGTATTCAAACTTTCCCCTTACCTCAAAATTTATATTATTTGGAAAGGACAAAAATATTGGTCCATCATGCTTCACAATAGGATTTTAGCACTATAATTATCCTTGTTGTTGAAGTAAAAATGAATGAAGTCCAAACGTAAAGATTCTCTAATAAAAGCAACAGGTGAAGCGAAGTTTACAGATGATCTTGACATAGGTGAATTCCTTTTTGGTAGTCGTATTGGGGTGCCGGTGACCAAGGGAATTCTTAAAAAAATAATCTTTGATCCAAAATACGACTGGAGTGAATTCACAATTTGTACTTTTGTTGATCTCTTATCGGAAGATATTCTTCCGCCAAAATCTTCCGATGAACCAATACTCTTAGAGACGGAAGTAGATTATTTCGGTCAACCGGCAGTTCTTCTGGCTCATAAGAACCAAATAAATTTAAAACAGGCATTAAGACACATCTCATTTGATTTCACCGAACAGACGCCTACGATTGGAGCCGATATCGCCCATTTAAAAAATAAGATTTATTCTTCAAAAACTCTTGAACAAGGAAATGTAATGGTAGGCATGGAAGAATCAGACTATATTTCTGAAGGCATTTATACTACCCAAGCCCAAGAACACCTTTATCTGGAAACTCAGATAATCGTTGCTGACTTTGATACCGATAATAGAATCCTAAACATCGAGGGATCAATGCAAGCCCCTTTTAATGTCCGTGAAGCTCTTTTCCGCTCATTCAAAAAACGCGCCCTCGATGTAATTGTCACACCGCACATTTCCGGAGGAGCATTTGGGGGAAGGGAAGACTTTACAACTCAAATTGCTCTTCAAGCGTCCCTTCTTGCAATTAAAAGTGGAAAAAAAATTAAATTCAAATTAGATCGTCTTGATGATCTCAAATATTCCACGAAGCGACATCCAAGCAGTACCAAAGTAAAGATAGGAATAAAAGACAATAAAATCAATGCCTTGGAAGTTGATTTTCTTTTAGATGGTGGTGCCTTCGAAACTATCAGCCCCATTGTCCTCGATAGGTCCATGCTTCACCCCGGCAGTTTTTTCAGCCCGAACATAAAAGTTACCGGTAAAGCTGTACATACAAATACGCCTCCAAATGGAGCTTTCCGAGGCTTTGGTGCACCCCAAACATTTTTTGCGGTAGAAAGTCATATAGATCACTACATTAAAAAAAACAAGCTAGACGAAATCGGCTTTAGAAAAATGAATTTACTCACAGCCAAATCACTTAGCCTTTCCGGGCAGGAGATCGGTATTCCGGGAGTCAATATTGTTTTTAATGAATTGATAAAAATATCGCAATACGAAGAATTAAAAAAACAAATCTCGGAATTTAACAATAAAAATATATATAAAAAAAGAGGATTGGGGATCGCCTCCGTTTTTCATGGAACCGGCTATACCGGTTATCAAGATATCGATACACCCATCTCAATCAACCTAAAACTTTTGCCCAATGGCAAATTGGAAATTGAATCATCTGTAATTGAATTTGGACAAGGCTCTCATACTCTCCTTCCCCAAATAGCTTCAGAAATACTAAATATTCCCATTGAAAATATTTCTGTTGTAAATATAAATACTAAATTAACTCCCAGTTCCGGGGCTACTGTAGCTTCAAGAACGGCTACTATTCTGGGAAAATTGGTAGAAAGATCAGCCAGAAAGTTAATTGGAAAAACCAATACAAAAGAAGTTATTTCTATAGCCGAAAGTTATCATCGTGGAGATTCTTTTGATTATGAAAAAATGCAAGGTCACGCCTACGAAAATTTCGCTTCTTCTGCGACACTTTCATTAATTGAAATAGACTTACTAACATATATCGTTAAAGTAAACAAAGTTTTTATTGCCATAGACGCCGGACGATTAGTAAACTTGAGCAACGCCGAGGGGCAAGTTCAAGGTGGCATTCTCCAAGGTATCGGTTTTGCCTTAACAGAAGAAATGAAAATGGGAGAAAGAGGATACCAAAACGAATCATTGTCACAGTACATTTTTCCTACCTCGATGGAAGCTCCGGAAATAATTATCAAATTTGTTGACGATGGAAAAACGGAACCGAAAGGTCTTGGTGAGATCCCTATTAGTGGTGTCGCCCCTTCAATCGCCAACGCACTGGAAGATGCCATTGGGATACGTCTTCACAACCTTCCTCTTACTCCGGAGAAGATTGAGAAAGCTCTTCGATAATATTTGCCAGAATGTGAGTTCTATATTCTGCTGTAGAACGGATATCGGAGATTGGAGATATATCTTCATTCAAAACAGAGATCCATTCTTTCACAGATAAATCTTTTCCCCAGTTGTTCTCAACGTTTTTTAAACGAACCGGCATTTTAGCTGCCCCTCCTGAGGCAAATCGGACGTTGTTAGGTTGAATAGCATACGCCAGATTAATTTTCGCAATAGCAATTTCCGGTCTGGCGGAAACTTTACGGAAGCCGTATTTTCCATCTAGATTGTTGAATGGAATCGAAATTGATTTAATGATTTCATTTTTCCTTAGCGACGTTTTTTTATAATCGATAAAGAAATCATCAATCGGAATTGCCCGCTCACCCATAGAACTAATCGCATTAATGAAAACATTCAAGGTTAAAAGCACCGGAGATGAGTCTGCAATCGGGGATGCGTTAGCAATATTTCCAGCCAGTGTTCCCATATTTCTAATTTGTTTCGAGCCGATACTGTTTATTGAATCTGCAAGTTGGGGAACTTTTTCGACAATTATTTTGTTATTTGCAATTTCAGCCAAACTAATTAACGCTCCAATCTCAATGGATTTTTCATTTTCCTTAATAAAATGAAGCTCGTTTCTAAAGAGAGAAAGATCGAATACTACTTCCTTATCGAAATAATTAAAATTAACTGCAGGCATGATATCTGTTCCCCCAGCCAAAAATGCAAATGAACGATCTTCTTTATCAATCCTATCCAATAATTCGGCAAATTTATTTAATTGAACGATTTTCATTTTTATACTTAATTGCCAACACAACAGCGTCAATTACTTTTGTATAACCGGTGCAACGACAAAGGTTTCCGGAAATAGTTTTTTTTATTTCTTCTCTATCATTTTTTCCACCGGTTTCGACATAATCGTAAACAGACAAAATTAATCCCGGTGTACAGAAACCACACTGGATTGCATCTGCGTCAACAAACGCTCTTTGGACATAGTCTGTTTCCTTTCCTCCCAAACCTTCGATTGTTGTGATTTCACAACCTTCTACTCTTACCATTGGTGTTAAACAAGCAAGAACCAATTTTCCATTTATCATAACGGAACAAGATCCACATTCTCCTTCACCACATGCTTCTTTAACCCCGGTCGCATCAAACTTATTTCTTAATATATCAATCAATCGTTCTTCCGCATCTGCCTCAATAGTTTTTTTCTTTCCATTCAAAACGAAAGATATTTTCACAAATGTATTATATAGTTTCTCCAACTCAAAAAAGTAAGCACAAAAAAAGCCGGATAAAATCCGGCTTAAAATCAAAAATCACTTTCTCGACTGTCCGGGTAAAATCAGGCTGAAATCCCTATTCCAGCTTCCGGCAAATGCGGCATCTTCAAAAACAACAAACTCCCGCCCATATTGCTTTCCACTTTGGCGTTCGAGGGATTCAAACTGTCTGAGGAAGTCCATGTTGCTGAAATTGAGATGGACATCCACACCTTTATATAGCCAATCTTCATAAACATACCAGTCGGCGACGTTCTGGCAGATAAACCGCCAGTCACAATTTGCCGACGTTGCCAAATTATCAAGCAACTTGGCCATCGAAACCCTGTTCTGGTTGTATTGTCCGTGTGACAAATCGGACAGACCGCGAAAAGCTATGTTATCAACCCCGGCGTCAATCGCCCTTTGAATGTATTCCTCGATTGATGAGATTGAATCAACATAACCTTCAAGCAGAACACATTGCAATCGGACACGCGGTGTCTTTCCATAAGTTCCCCCTCCGACACGTTTCAATATTTCGCTGACCTGATTCATTCCGATGGCATTTCTGTTTTTAAAGATTGCGCGGTTTATAGCTGGGTCCCAGTGATGCAGAGAGATGTTTAGATAGGGCAGCTCGTTTTGCGCCAGGAAAGCTCCCAACTCATCATCAATCCTGGAACCATTTGTGTTGAGGTTATATTTATGTACCCCAATTTCCTTCAGTTTGTTCAAAATTGCCTTCAAGCGTTTCGGCAAAAGAACCGGCTCTCCGCCTGTAATTGTGCAGGAGGGGAAAACGTCGCTTAGCATGAATTCTTGAAAAACATGGCCCAGTCGTTCAGCCAGAACCTCATCTGTAGATTCCATAAGAACGCAATCGTCAAAATGCTCAATACAAAATTCGCACAAGCTGTCACAGAGCCTGGTGATCCTGCATTGAACATTAAGGTTCGGGTAAACCAAATATTTCTTCCCGAACAGGTCAACTATTTTTGTAGCTAAATCATGATAATCCAGGTTAGATGTTTCCATCAACGGCCCGGATTTATCTCCGAGCACACGCCTGTTTTCCAGACCGAAAACTTTAGGCACACGCAAGGCGACTGGGGGAGGCGGAAAAGGCTTCTTTTCAACAAATTTTTCCATTTATTCTTCCTTTCGACCGGATTTATTAAGGTTCTTCCAAGAGCCATATTATACCCCCTAAACCACCGAAATTACCACTATAGGGCTTTTCTACCTCCTATTCAAAACCTTTGGTCGTCAAATCTGGAGCTTACTCAATGCTTTTTCCATGTTTATCCCCGATCCCAAAGCAAGCTTAAACAAATCGCCAACTTTATTCAATCTTCTTACCATATTTGTAATGTTAAATTGTTGCGGAGTAAGATTTTCATTAACTTCCCCCCAATCCAAAGGGGTCGAGACCGAAGCTCCTGGGGATGGCCGGACAGAATATGGTGACGCCAAAGTTTGCCCTTTTGCATTCTGAAAAACATCCAAATATACCCTTCCCATTCTTGATTCGGGATTCCTATCAAGACTAGTCAGCAAAGGTATTTTTTGATTTACTTTTATCGTAATTATTTGAGCCAGTTGTCTCGTTTGTTCGTATGTATATCTAGCTCCCATTGGAATATAAATATGCATCCCGGTTGCCCCTGAGGTTTTGATAACGCTGTTAATTTCCGCCGTTTCCAATACTTCTCTAATCACGAGTGCGGTTTTGATGACTTCTTTAAAACTAACTCCAAGAGGGTCAAGGTCAAGTATCAAGTAATCGGGTTTTTCCAAATTACCAATTCGGCTATTCCATGGGTTTAAATCGATGCATCCAAGATTAATTAGATAGATAAGGCTTTCTTCGTTTTGACATAGTAAATAGTTAATGATTTTATTTCCGGATTGTACTGGCTCAGTCTTTATCCAGGTTGGGGCCACCTCAACATTTTTATGGAAAAATTCACCGCCCTTTATTCCATCCGGATAACGTTTCAGAGATTCGGGTCTATCCTTTAAATAGGGAAGTATAAAGGAAGAAATTTCTCGATAATATTGAATCAAATCTTTTTTTGTGTACCCTTCATTTGGCCAAAAGACTTTATTTGAATGGGTCAAACTTAGCTTCCTAGAATTTATCAAAATTTCTAAATTACCCGCCCCCCTTTCCTTGGGTGGTTCGGCTCCGAAATAGTTTTCCTTTGTTATAACTTTTTCTTCATTTACATCCTTTGGATTTTTATCCTCTCTCAAGCCCATAAAAACAGGTTGTCGCATTAGTCCGTCTCTTGTCCATTCCTGAAACTTGACTTCACAAATAAGTTTTGGCTCTACCCAAGTAATATCAGAGTCCGGGTTAGTTGGATACGGGAATAGTGGTTTTTTTCTGATTATGTCCTTCAATTGATCGTGTAAATTCCCCAATTCTTTCTCGTCAAAACCGGTTCCAACATTTCCACAATAGGTTAAAGTTTTTCCTTTAAATACTCCCAAAATTAATGCCCCAAAATCTTCCCTGCTTCCCTTTGGTTTTGTAAAACCGCAAATTATTGTCTCTTGTCTCAAGTGGGTTTTAATTTTTAACCATTCGGATCCTCTAACACCTTGTCTATAAGGGCTGGTCGAGTTCTTTGCCATTATTCCCTCGATCCCTTTTTCTTTTGCTGCCATGAAATATTCCACACCTTCCCGCTCTATGCTGTCTCCCAAAACTACAGATCCGGTTTTGGAAATGATCTCAGACAAGATTTTCTTTCTCTCTTTAAGGGTTTCATTTTGGACATCTTTTCCATCGATATAAAGAATATCAAAAACATAATATATCAGTTCCTTATTGTCGCCTCTGGAATAATATTGCAATCCCTGGAAAGTTGGCATGCCTTTTGCGTCCAAAGCCACAATCTCACCATCGAGTACAACATTATGAGGAATTTTTTTTAAATCATCAATAATACTTGGGAACTTATTTTCAAAAGATAGTAAATTTCTTGAATATAATTTTACCTTTCCATTTTGAATTTCTGAAATAGCACGATATCCATCCCATTTAATTTCAAAAAGCCAACCGGACTTTGTAAAAGGTTTATCAACAAGAGATGCCAACATCGGTTGAATTTGATGCGGCATTTTGTCACGTCCTAATTTTCTGATAGTTGTTTCCAATTTTTCATCCTCTTCTTTCTTAATAAACAGCCAATTATTATCATTTTTATTCCTTGTAAATAAACCGGGCCGTCTACCAATTTTAATTAACGAAAATTCACCTTTTAATTTTTTTCCATCCAAAATAAATTCCCAATGATTAGAATTTGATTTAATTGGAACATAAGTTCCACTGTCCCAGATTTCTACCATACCGGCCCCATAATTCCCTTCAGGTATTGATCCATGAAATTTTGCATATTCAAACGGATGGTCCTCAACCGCAATAGCCAAACGTTTTTCTGAAGGATCAGACGGGGGTCCCTTCGGCACCGCCCAACTCTTTAAAACACCCTCTTTTTCCAGTCGAAAATCATAATGCAAATGTGATGCACTATGTTTTTGAACTACGAAAATTAATTTTTTCTTCCCAATATCTTTATTTTCCAGGGCCTTGGGCTCACTTGTTTCATCAAACCTGCGTTTACTTTTATACGTATCTAAACTCATGCCTCGTGATACTGTGGTCTGCCTTTTCTTGCTTTTTCTAAACTTGCTTTTAGTGCCTCCATCAGATCACGGCTTTTTGTAGTCTCAATCGTTTTACCTTTTTGTATTGGTTTCTTTCCCTTTGCTTTCAAATCGATCATTTCCTCCAATTCTTCTGTATAGGTATCGTGAAATTTTTCCGGTTTAAAATGTTCTGTTAATTCACCAATCAATTCCAATGCCATATTAATTTCTTTTCCGCTTGGTTCTCTTTCGGGGATCTTTAATCCTTTTGGAGCTTTAACTTCACTAGCAAATCTCAATTGGTCTAGAACGAGAACATTACCGACAGGTTTAACTATTCCCAAATGCTCACGTTCGCGCAAAACAAATTTAGCCACTCCTACCTTTTTAGATTTTTTTAATGCCTCTCTTAGAATGACATATGCCTTTTCTGATCCTTCGATCGGTTCCAAATAATAAGGTTTTTCTGAATAAATTGGATCAACTTCACTTTCCGAAGTAAAACTGACAACATCTATTAATTGAGTTTTTCTCACATTGGCATTTTTAAAATCACTTTCCGTCAATACTACATAATCACCATCGCTGTATTCATAACCCCTCACAATATCTTCATATGGTATTTCCTTACCATCCTTCCTGCAAACCCGCGCATATCGGATAGGAGACAGATCGTTTTTGTGAAGTAAATCAAGATCCAAACCCGTTCCTGCCGTAGCACTATAAAGCTGCACAGGTAATGTTACTAACCCAAAGCCCAAAGCTCCGGTCCATATTGGTCTCATAAATACAATTCTATCAGGTGATTGACAAACAAGTATTATTTATTACAATTAACTTTAGAGTTCTTATGATTATATTAATTTTATTTGCTTTCCTGGCTGGGTTAGTCACTATTCTTTCACCCTGTATTTTGCCCGTTTTACCGATTATTCTTTCTTCAGGAATTAGTAAGCCTGGTACTAAACCATCTCTAGCCCGTCCGCTTGGAATAGTTTTTGGTTTCATTTTAAGTTTTACCTTCTTTACTCTTTTTCTTTCCACGATTGTTAAAATTCTTGGCATTCCTTCAGATTCGCTCCGGATATTTGCTATCGTTGTCATTGCTTTTTTTGGTGTCTCCATGATTATTCCGGCTCTACAGACTTTGACAGAAAAAATTTTTACAAAAATTTCTCGTCTTTCTCCCACGACCTCCACAAAGCCCAGCTTTTGGTCCGGTATTCTTCTAGGAATTACACTGGGGCTTCTCTGGACCCCTTGCGTCGGGCCTATCTTGGCCTCGGTTATATCTCTTGCAATCTCCGGAGCAGTCACGTTCAATACTTTTCTTATCACGCTTGCCTACTCAATTGGGACAGCTATCCCGATGCTCATCATTATTAACGGGGGCAGCCAGCTGGTTCATAAAGTACCATGGCTTTTAACAAATGCCGAAAAAATTCAAAAAGTTTTTGGGGTCATTATGATTCTTACTGCAATAGCCTTATATCTCAACCTTGATCTTCGTTTTCAAGCATATATCACTTCAAGATTCCCATCGTACGGGGCAGGTCTTACTCAAATCGAAAATAACCCCACTGTGCAAAAATTACTTAGTGTCGGAAACTCGACCGGAACCGGTCAGCCTGCACCGGAAATAGTTGCCGGTGGACAATGGTTCAATTCCAACCCTCTTACAATTCAAAGCTTAAAAGGGAAAGTAGTACTTGTTGATTTTTGGACATATACCTGTATTAACTGCATCCGCACTCTTCCATATCTTAACGATTGGTACAACAAATATTCGAGTATGGGCTTTGTCATCATCGGGGTTCATTCACCGGAATTCGAATTCGAAAAGATAGCCTCAAATGTTTCAATGGCTATTAAAGATTTCAATATTAAGTATCCTGTCGTACAAGACAACAATTTGGCAACCTGGAATGCCTTTAATAATAGTTATTGGCCGGCGGATTATTTAATCGATAAGAACGGAACCATCCGCTTCACCCATTTTGGAGAAGGGGATTATAGTACTACCGAGCAACAAATTCAGAGTCTTCTTGCCGAGGTAAACGGCCAAAAGCCTAACGTTTCCATCAATACCAATACATATTCCATAGACGCCCTCACTCCCGAAACATATCTTGGTTATGGTAGAGGGGATACTTCTAGCTTTACCATGACGGACAACATTCAAAGTTTTAAGTTCCCTTCATCTCTTAGTCGCGATCAGGTTGCTTTTTCAGGGAATTGGTACCTCGGCAGTGAATATCTTGAAGCCCAGCCGGGAGCCAGTCTCGAAATAGATTTTAATGCCAAATATGTTTACCTTGTCATGAAGCCCAAAGATAAAAGCCAAAAGATAAATGTTTTTGTTGACGGCATTCAGCAGGATTTTGGAAAGGATAATCAAAACGGGACAGTAATCATCGACACCGATCGGCTTTATCATCTCATTACCCTTCCTCAAGCTGAACATCACCTTCTTCGAATAGATTTCCCGGCTGGTGGAGTTCAAGCCTACGCTTTTACTTTCGGTTAATCCGGTTTCTTAACAACCGATGCCAGCTTATCCAAACTGGAATTCCATCCATCAACCAAACCGCTTTTTTTCATTGCCTCAAACTGTTCTTTCGTCTCAGGCTCTGGATATTCTATGGTTAACAATGTTTTGCCTTCTTCGGCATCTTCAAATGTAACTACAACGTCCATCTTTTTAGGCATATTAATATCCATTCCCGCCTCCCTTGGTTCCATGAAATTTCCAAATTCATCAGAAAAATAATCACTGGCCACGATTTTTCTCATCGGAAAAATTTCTATATAGTCACCTGCACTATACATATCTTTATCAAATTGGGTTCCTTTAGGACCATGCATACAAAATACATATTTTCCTCCCACCCTCAAATCTACCTTTACGTTTGGAGCCGTGAACCCTTCCGGTCCCCACCATCTGGCAATTTCTTCCGGTTCGGTCCAGCACTTCCAAACAAATTCTCTCGGTGCATCCAATATTCTAGAGATAACAATTTTATCTTTGTCGGCCATTATTAAATGTAATTATTAATACTAATTCCAGTTTACCATGTAAAAATAAGCAATCTGCTTACTCTTGGTATATATTTCAAATCAGAAAGCAGATAATTAAACCAATGGAGAATCTATCGAAATTTTATATTTCTACAAAGGCGAAATTTATTCTCCTTATTTTAATTATCGGCGTGATCTCTTTTTTCACTTATTTTCGTGATTACGCCAACCCCGCAAAGCCTTTTTGGGACGAATATTTCTATATTGGAATGTCACAACACTATATTGATGGAGTTTTCTTTATGGATAATCATCCACCTCTGGGAAAACTTCTAATCGCCGCCGGAGAAAAACTTCTTCAGCCAAACAAAAATATCGACGTTCATTTTTTTACCGAAACAAGGAAAATACCATATTTTCCCCAAGGTTATTCATTTGCCGGCGTCCGATTTTTCCCCACTCTGCTTGCTTCCCTTTCCGCAATTCTCTTTTTTTTAATTCTCTTTGAATTAACAGGATATCCATTTTTGTCCTTTATTTTCACCGGACTTTATCTATTTGAAAATGCCAACATTGTTCATAGTAGGGGAGCTTTGCTGGATGGGGTTGAAATATTTTTTATTCTTCTCCTTTTCACCCTATTTGTTTTCGCGTCCAGAAGTCGTGAAAAAATACTTTCGCAAAAGTGGTTCATTTTTATGGGGCTGGCTTTTGGTCTTGCTATTTCTACGAAACTAAGCGGACTAGTATTCTTTTGTTTACCATTATTCCTCGTAGTTAAAAATGCTCAGAATCACAAAGGCAAAAACTATTTAACCAAAATTTGGAAAACATATTTTTTACAATTAGGAATTTTTCTCCTTACCGGATTTATGACCTTCTTCATCGTTTATTGTATCCACTTTTCTCTTACCGGTAAAATTGTGAATAATTACTATAGTGCGTCAAATGAATACAAATTGTTAATAAAACAAGGGCAAACAATGAATCTGTTAACCTTCCCGCTTCAGCTAAAAGAACATCTGCTCTATATTCTCTTTTTCGAAAAAAATGTTTCTAAATTAAGTAAATCCGACCTCGGCATTTCGGGAAGTTTACCGACGTCTTGGCCTTTTGGAATCAAATCTATCGAATATCGCTCGGAAACAGATAATGAAACGGGCAACTATTTATATCTTCAGGGCAACCCGGTTATTTGGATGTTTGGTTTAGCTTCATTGATTATCACATCTATCGTTATTTTTTCCGTGATTGTTTTCAAAAATAAAATTCGAAATAAAACCATTTATTTCTTCTTAGTCTTGCTTTTGATATTGTATTTCGGATACATGGGAGCCATGATGACCCTTAGTCGGGTCATGTTTTTATATCTTTATTTCATTCCACTTATTCTGTGCCTATTTATGGGAGTTTTACTCATTGTGTACTTCTTTGAAAATGAACTAAAAAAAAGAAATCCTTGGATATATTTTGCCTGTATTGCTTACATCGCCATCGTATTTCTTTCATATATATTTTTTAGCCCGTTCACCTATTATCTAACCCTTACTCGCGATCAGTTTTTACAACGCTCATTATTTGGGTTCTGGAAATTAAAACCGATAATTTGACATGGACGATTTAAGTATAATTTTTCCTGTCTACAATGAAAAGGATACTTTAGAAAGTGTATTGAGTGAATGGCAAAAAGAACTAAACAAAAATAAAATATCTTATCGCTTTATTGTCTGCGAAGATGGTTCTACGGATGGAACAAAAGAATTGGTTAAAAAATTACAGAAGAAATACAAACTTATCGTTAGTCAAAAAAAAGAAAGACGGGGGTACGGAAAGGCCATTATTGATGGCCTATTAATTGCCAAAAGTAAATATATCCTCAGTCTAGACTCTGATGGTCAGTGCTCACCCACGGATTTTTTGAACTTTTGGAAGGCGAGAGATAGGGCTGAAATAATTATAGGTTGGAGAAAAAAAAGAACTGATCCAAAACATAGGAAATTATTTTCTTGGATGTTCTTACAATTATTTCGGTTCTTGTTTCCATCAACCATTCATGACCCTAGCGCACCATTTTTACTCTATAAAAGAAAAATAATCCGCTATGTCAAGTATTTTAAATATTTGAACGAAGGTTTTTGGTGGGGTTTTATAGGTCTATCTATAAAGAAAAATATATCTATCTATGAATTACCTATTAATCATCGACTTAGAGATAAGGGAAAGAGTCAGATCTATTTTATTAATAAAATTCCTTTAATCGCATTTAATAATATTATGGGATTAATAAAATTAAGATTTATAAATTGAAAAATAAATTTTTGAAATAATTTTAATTATTTAGAGCCCATAGACGTTGCAAATTATTTTTTATATGATAGAATTCTTGCCGATAGTTAGAACTTTGAAATTTAACTTATATTTTAGTTATTGTTTCAGTTTCATTTTTTGAGGAAACAAGAAACCCTTTTGGGTTAAACCACGACAAGTTATCTTATAGCAGAAGGAGGAAGTCAGAATGAGACGTCTATCGAAAGTGTTTTTCTTTGTTGCGGTTCTGTCGCTTCTGATAACGCAAGTTGTTAATGCGGGTGACTACATTTCAGATGCAGTGCTTGCTTTACAGCATTCATCGGTCTATGTTGCCCCGGCAACCCAAGGGACAGATAGCTATACTTCAGGTAAGTTGCAAAACATGTTAAGAAGCGATGACAACATCGTCTTAATCATGTTACCTGCAGACGCAGATTCCAATACCAACATCCAGACAATTGTAAGCACCATATCCGAAAAACTGGGAAACCAGAGGACTATAGGACTTGCTGTTGGTGATGAAGTTATTGGATATGGGTCCTTACTACCTTCGGGTGTTGCAGCTGATCAGATGGTCCGTGCAAACAGTGTGTCAAATGATCCGGTGACGGCTCTTGGCACATTTGCACAGAACATGCATAAGTGGTTAGATGCTCATCCGCAGCCGACACCAACTCCATTGCAATCTCAATCGTCCCCAAAAGGGCAATTGACCTGGCTAATATGGCCTTTGGTATTTGCTGTCGCTGCCGTCATTGCAGTTACTATTGCAACGCGATATTTGAATAAGCAAACGAGCAATGAAAGAACACATTTTATTGCTCCCAACCAAATCAAAGACTTGATGGCTACGATCGCAAAAGAACGCGAACAAGTCAAGGATAGTGAGCTAAGTCAAATGGTGTATCAGCTGTGTCTGGACATCGAGAAGTATTTTAAAACCGGCAGTAATGATAAAAGGAAAGATTCCCTCTTCTTTAATGAGCGCCTAACTGAAGTCAGTGAAGTTCTCATAAAATATCTTGACGTCCAGGGAAACAAGCGCTACTACTACGAACCGGAAACCTTACTGCGTAATGGTAAGGAATCCATTAGAGATTTTGCTTCATACGTTCTCGATTCGATCAGACGCGGTAACGCCACAGATCTACTCGATTTCAAAGTCAACACCAATATTCTAAAAGCCCAGCGTTATAGCTAGTGCATAAACGAAAAGGAGAAAAAATGGATAAAGACGATAAGCAATCTACAGCGCTTCAGGTTTCTTCACAGTTTATCGCTGCAGTTCCCCAGGAGCCGCAGTCGTCTTCGCAGATGACTGCCCTTACGACTCTCTCGACTACCCCTGAGAAGCGCGACAAACTCGTCTGCGAGCAATTGCTCGTTGGTGAAACGCGCATCAGGGCCGAAGGAGAAGCTACGGATGCTTTGCAGGCGATGCTGACCAATACGCAAGTATTGGCCGTATTTGGGAAAGACGCCCTTCAGGCTGTCAACAGATTGAATGACCGGATGCTTGATGAGCGCCCTCCCGTAAACATTCCCGAGTTACAAGAGGCAATGAAAAACCTCAGTCGTCAGATGCGCGGGATTGGGAAGAAGTACAACCCCAGCGATCCGAAAGTTCTCGCGCGCTACGAAAAAGTCAAAGGCGGAGTCCTGGCCGTGTTCCATATCGGCAAGACCTTCCTGGCGGAGTTTTTGGACGACGTTACCCATCAGAAACGTGTATTTGACCAAGTGATTCAATCACTTGGTGGGCAACAATATAAACTCCTCAAGAATGTGGCCTACTACGACGAATTCTATCTGTTAAACGAGCAGGAGATCAGCAATCTGATCTACAAGATTGGCGTCATGGAGATTATCCGTGATATGGCCTCCAAGAAAGCTTCTCAAATCATCATCGGTAACTCCGGTATGGGTGACCGCGGCGGTGAAGAGCAGGCTCGAATTATGGAGCTTGTAACCTTGCTCGAGAACAAGATCATCGCCTACAAATCTCGGCTTTGGGTCGCTTGGGCTATGGCACCTCAGATTCGCAATATGCGCGCCATTAGCGTTGGCTTGTCAGCCCGCATCGACCAAACCATCGATATCACGATCCCGACAATGAAGGATACTATCGTTGTTTGGCTCACCCTCTCCGAAGCTCAACAGGCCCTGCAATTCAACCAGGCCGTGGAAGATACCTACAACGAGGTAATGATGATGTTCGCAGCCGCCACAAAGGCAGCTGTGCCGGCGATTTCCAAAGCTTTAGCCACACCCGCCCTCGACCCCCGTGTCATTGTGGCGTGGAGTGATTCACTGGCTGCTCAAGCAGATGGAATCGTTGAAGCCATCGAACTCGGTCAACAAAAACGTGCTGAGTTGGAGCAGGCCATGATTGAAGGCAAGCAGGTAATCGACGCCACCACTCAGAGAGTGAACCAGGCTCGTTTTGAGCACGTGCTCGAAGCCGCCAAGGCTCCTTTGGAAATCTCCAAATCCGTTCCTTTAGTTCCGGCGCAGTAATCAGGCGCAATCGTATTCCAAAATCAGAATAGGAGACTAGAAATGAAAAAAGCAATCGCACTATTGGTAATTGTTTTATTTGCCTTGAGCTTTATTCTTTCGGCATGTGATGCTGTTTCACCGCAGTCTGCGACATGTGCCTACGTCGTTGGTAGCGGCACGAATGGCTACGACGCCAAGGTCCATAACGTTGTTTATCCCGGACAGAGTCTCCCCGACAACAACACCACCGGCGAGGTAGTCCATTATGTTCCTTGTAACTCAAGAAACTATATCATCAATGATGGTACCGATATAAACGCCAACAACGAAAAAGTTGGCGATCGGTACATCTTAACCAAGGCAACCACAAAGTCAGGAACGCAGATCACTATTGCATCATCTTCGTTCTGGACTCTAAATCAGTCAAACCAAGCAATGCGCGATTTCTACAGCGTGTGTTTCAAATACACCTGCTTCTCTGACAGTGATCAGGGCGGTGGTGCCAACTTTAGCACTAAAGGCTGGAACGGCCTTTTGTCCGAGAACTTTGGACCGGCCGTTGACGCCGCGGCTCGAAGAGCTGCTGCTGAAGTTACCGACGATGTTTGGCAAACTCATGATCCTTCACAATACAAGGCTCTTGCAGCCCTTATGTCCAAATACTTCGCCGATGAAGTACGCGCCCGATTCGGTTTCCCGGAAGATCTTTTCTGCGGAAGTGGCAACTCCGGATGGGCTGATTCAAACAAGCCAGGCGTAGGTGAATTCACCTGCACACCGGTACGTGTCATTGTGGAAGACGTTGAAGTTCTCCAAATGGCCACCGACTCCGGTACACAAGCACAAGCTGATCTCAATGCTGCAAGGCTTGCGGCCGCAGAACAGCTTTATGGTCCAGGTGCTGCGTTTTGGGTCGGGCTTCAAGACACCATCGATAAATGCAAAGGCGCCGGAACAACCTGCGTCTTCAACATCAGTCCCTCGGGCGAATATTTACCGGTGACAATACCTGCAAAAACCCCGGCGCCTGCAGTGACAACCACCCCAACGGCAACACCATAGCCGTAATATAAGTTAAATAAATATGTTTGAGTAAGTATATGGCGACATGATAAGGAAACTTATCCTGTCGCCTTTTTTTGTCCCAAAATTGTAAATATCTGAGTCATAGCCTGTGATACTATTTAGAAGATGATTGATCCGATATTAATTTGGTTCCCAACTTTAATTATTTACCTCTTTTATTATTTATTTGGATCATCTTTCCTTTCGAATTTTCTTATCGTGATCGTTATCTTCTGTTTTCTTATCTACTGGTTTTTACGCCACCACCTATCCTGGCCGATAAAAAAAGAAAAATGGTTTACGATTTTCTTTATAGCCTTTTTAGTATTGGCTCAAATCACGATACTTTATCCGTTTATCCACCTGCCGGTAGTCAACAATCAACAGTTTATCGGTTTTGGGGGGATTGGTGACTATT
>CAISLM010000071.1 GCA_903886255.1 Candidatus Collierbacteria bacterium | reverse complement strand
CCGGTTTTGAAGTCAAGTATCAATATGCCATCTTTGGCAGTTTCGAATAGTCGGCGGTAACGGAGCTCGGAAACTAAAACCGCCTCCTCCATTTTCACTCTTTTGGTTATATCCCGAATATTGCACTGGATAACCATAGCTTCAGCGCCTTTGTAGGCATTGGCAACGAACTCGACGTTGATTATTTTTCCCCTTTTTGTTTCTAGAGGTAAATTTTCAAAACGGACATATTTTTTCTCTTGTATGGTTTTGAGATTTTCTTTTTGAGCGATGACATTTTTAAAAACCCCGACTTCCCAAACATACTTTTTTAAAAAATCTTTCTTAGAATAGCCAAGTAAATCGATCAGAAATTTATTGACATCCAGAATCATGCCGGTTTTAAAATCAAGAAGAAGAATTCCATCCTGAGCCGTGTCAAATATTCGTCGGTAACGGAGTTCGGAAAATTGAAAATCGGTTAGTTTCCCCTTTCTATCGAAAATATCTCTAAGCATTTATATCAAGTCCTAATTAGACTTAAACAACATAGTGTAACATTTTTTACAAGATTACACACGCTGCCCGGTGATGAGGCGATAAACGATAAGAATCAGGGCGATGACCAATAAGATGTGAATTAGATTTCCGCCGATGGCAAAAACACTAAGGCCCAGAAACCAACCAATGATGAGTAGAATGACGATAAACCAAAGTAAATCCATTGTTATTTCACCTCCTTTTATGTTAATTTTATTACATATTAGCATACAACATAATCACTTGAAACGCGAAATTAAAATATGGATATTTATAATGGGATTTATTTTGGTTGGAGCTTTGTTGTTTGCGATACTTAGTAATCAACGAACTACCAATGGCCCCATATCAATTTCTAAAACTATCCTACCGGCAATCCCAACATCATTTCCGATAATAACAGCTTCGCCCACTCCAGCAATAGCGGTATTGCCTATTAAGATATTCCCTCCAGTGGTACATTACGCTCCCCCAACGATACCGACTAAATCTTCCTATACGATAATTTTCGTGGGAGATTCGATGACCGAAAGTTTGGGTCAAAACTTTGACAATCTTCGAACCGATTTAAAGAAATATTATCCCAATAAAATGTTCGGTCTCTTTAATTATGGTTTCGGGTCGACCAATATTCTTTCGGTCGAGGATCGACTGAACCATGATACAAATTACCAAGGAGCAAATTATCCGGCGATCCTCGGCCGCTATTTTGACGTGATTATCATCGAGTCCTTTGGGAACAATCCCCTTTCGCAGTTTGCCCTTGACGTAGGACTGGCCAAACAAACCACTGCCTTGGAATATATGATTGCGGAGCTGGCGAATACCCATCCAAACTCATTAATAGTGTTTATCGCTACGGTTGCACCTTCACAGGCTCTCTATGGAAAGGGGGCCGTGGATCTATCGACACTCGTGCGGATCCAGTGGGCGAATGAACGCCGGGCATACATTGAAAACCACATAAACTTTGCCAAGAGCCACAATATTCCCTTAATAAATGTTTACGCCAAAACAATGGATAAAAATGGATTAGCAATCATCAAGTACCTTGATCCTAATAATTATATCCATCCATCGGCAACCGGGGTTAGTTTTATTAGTCAAATGATTGCCGATTTCTTGTATCAAAACCATATTTTAATGAATTGAATTCACGTAGTCTTGGGGTAATATATTTGTAATATTCAATACAATTTACTCTTGTATTTTCCGCTGATAATGGTAGAGTGGATTAGATGAAGAGAATCTTGTGGTTGTTGATTTTTATCTTGGTGAACGTAAAGGTGGTATGGGCGCAAGACAGCCAAAGCGTTTTGTATGTGCCTTTAATTGGAATTACATCGGTACCCAATCCTCTGGCACTACAAAAGGGCCCGGGGAAAATAACATACAATTATGCCGTTAAAAATTTTTTAGTAGAAACACCTTTAACGAATGTAAGAGTAGTTGATGATGTCTGTAATCCGGTTAAGTTTGTCACCGGTGATGATAACGACAATAAAATGCTTGATTATGGCGAAACGTGGAGATACAGCTGCTCAACGATGCTGTCCGAAACAATTCAAAATACGGCAACTGTAACCGGTACTGCCAATAGTATGACAGCGACACAAAAAGCTATCTCAAGAGTTGTCGTTGGCTCCAACAATCCACCGCCTCTCGTGAGCGTAATCAACGTAACGAAGGTGGCTTATCCACTATCTCTTCCCCAACAGGGAGGAGAAATTACGTTTACTTATAAAGTTACCAATCCGGGAGTGGTACCGCTGGGGGACGTGGTTATTAGTGATAATAAATGCAAGGATATGTCGGGAAAACTGGGGGACACAAACGGAAACAACTTCCTCGATCCGAATGAAGTATGGATATATTCCTGCACGATGAATTTGAAGGAAACAACCACAAATGTGGTAAGTGTGAGCGGTTATGCAAACGGACTAATAGCTGCCAGCAATGCTTCAATTACCGTCAAAGTTGATCAGTCTTCTCCGGCATTCCCGATGACGGGAGGAAATAATAATAATTTGAATATGGTGATATGGGAAACGATGATAGTGGTTTTGATTGTATTGGTGATTATTTATATATTGAAACGGAAATTAAAGGGAAAATAAAATGAATATAAAGAACTATTTGGTTTCAATATTGGTTGTCTTTGTGCTAGTTGGAACGGTGTTGATGTTTAGAAATCAGTTATTCCTGCCGCAAACTGTCCAAACTAACCCAACACTGACCGATTCATCACT
>CAISLM010000070.1 GCA_903886255.1 Candidatus Collierbacteria bacterium | reverse complement strand
TGAACTATTTCTTGTTCGGATATTTTTGAAGGATTTACTCCTTGAGGGTTTACGCCACCATTTTGAAGGGTGTTGGCGGCGGTATCGTAGAACCACTCTTCGGCTCCTGCTACCTTGCCTTGAGATGTTAAATCCGATTCAATTATGGATGATTGTTTTAAAGAGGCTTCTTTTAAACGGATAGCTTTGATGAGGGGTTTGAGATCGATATTTGAACCATTTTTCGTAATGATATTAGTGTGACCTTGAGGCCCTCGGACAATAACAAGATCTACATTTTCTCTATTTCTAATGAAGCCTGCCATGGCAACTTCGGAGGTGTTTACAAGTGCGGCCTTTATGGTGTTTTCTTTGAGGCCGAACATGTAGGCTTTTCCGGTATCCAAAAGTGTTTTCCAGAGTCTGGGTAACTCGATATTTCTTTTGTATTCTTCACGAACGTGGGCGTCAATTAGGGGAGTAACAATTTCGACAATTTTCATCGGACTGTATTGTGGTAGACGATTAAGGTTCATGATGAGACCGGGAAGTCCAAAAGCTCTATCTATGGTGTCTGTGCTAATGGTTCCTTTCCCTTCCAAATCGTCTCTTTTAGCCCAAGTGAGAATTTTTTTGAGCGAAGGATGAGTATCAACTTTTAAATACTTGGCAACTATTGTTGAAAGGCATTCTTTTTTTTCGCCTGATCTTTCGTTTTCGGTGTGATGGTCAAACATGCCACCGAGATCAATGAGGAGATAACCTCTTTTTTCTAATTCTTTGGGATCCTCGTTGTTCGGGGTGTTTGTCCAAAATAATAATTGGGCGTTTCTGATACCCGGGAAAAATGGCTCACCGAAAGTGCGTAGGATATACAAAGCGGTAAGAGTGTCCGGCTGGATTTTGGGAAACATGGCGATGGTGTGGACTTTCTGCTGGACGGGCATGATTCAGTTTATCATTTCGTGGGGACAAGCTTGATGGAGTTTATCGTTGTATGTGTTGAAGGGGAAAAGATCTTTGAATAGCCAAGAGCTTTGGCTTCCTTTTCCATTTTGTCACCAAAACCGACCTTACGAATTTCTCCCAATAAACCCAACTCGCCAAAACAAATAGAATTTTCGGGGAGTGGTAATTCTTTGGCAGATGAAACAATGGCTAAAGCAATTCCTAAATCGGCACCGGGATCTTTCACATCAAGGCCTCCGGTGACATTAACAAAGACGTCTTTTTCGGCAATTGGTAAATGTAAATGTTTGGTTAAAATGGCGCAAATTAATTGTAAGCGGTTCGTGGAAATTCCTTTGGCAATGCGACGAGGGATGGGAAGAGGTGACGAAACCACAAGGGCTTGGATCTCAATTGTAAGTGGGCGAGTGCCTTCCATAATCATGGTAAGACACGAACCTGGAGCATTTTTGATTCGGCCTTCTAGTAAAATGGCACCCGGATCTTTAACTTCTTCTAAACCATTTCCTGTCATCCTGAAAATCCCTGTTTCGTCGGTTGGTCCAAAGCGATTTTTGATAGTTCTAAGCAAGCGTAAAAGGTGCTGTCTATCACCACTTAATTCAAGAACTGTATCAACCATGTGTTCAAGCATTTTTGGTCCGGCGATATCGCCGTCTTTAGTGACATGGCCGACTATGATTAGGGGAACGGAATGCTCTTTGGCTGTTTGGATCAATAATGAAGCACTGTCTCTTATTTGTGACGGAGAACCTGGAGTAGTGGCATTTTGGTTGGTGTAAACTGACTGAATCGAATCGATAATAACTAAAGAGTCGTGATTTTTGGCAATCGTTTCACAAATGTTATCCACAACGGAAGTATTTAATAAGTGAATATTTTTGTTGTCTTTTTTGGATAGTCTTTTTATGCGAGTTGCGACCTGGGCGGGATTTTCTTCGGAGCAAATATAATAAACTTCCTCGGGAATAGAAATGGCAAGTTGCGTAAGTAGAGTTGATTTACCAATACCCGGCTGACCGGCAAGAAGATAGACACCCCCGCGGGTAATTCCCGGGCCAAGAACCCGATCAAACTCTGTAATTCCGGTGGATAGAGTGAAACCTTTTTGGGAGGTGAGGGCATCGTTTACCGAGAATGTTTCCGCCGGTTTACCGGTTGTTTTTTTGCCTCCGGTTACCCGAGTATTTAAAAATGGAGTGGCCTCGACAAGGGTATTCCATTCGTGGCAAGCCGGGCATTGTCCGGCCCATTTGGCGAACTCATTGCCGCAAGAGTTACAGAAAAAAATGGTGGTTGATTTGGACATCTGAGTTTGATTATACGTAATAATGTTGCCGCTTTGGTATATAATTTCCGGTCGGTGTACGTTAATACATAGTTGAAGGAGCGCAAAATGTTAAGAATTAAAAAATCTGAGGTACTTTTGTCAGCAATACATGGTGTTGGTTCAGTAGCTTTAGTGCTTTTCATTTTAAAACTGGCGGTTCCGTTGGCATTTCTCGGCCCCATTGGCCTACAAATTCTTGCCTATGTCGGCGGGGCGATTATGATGGGGTTGGGAGTCTGGATTCTGATCAGAATCCAGGATGATAATCATGCGAACAAATTTGGATATTGGGACGTAGTGCTCTATGTTCTGGATTTGCTTTTTGTGGCGCTGGCGATTCATTGGATTGTGACGATTGTGTTGTTTTTTGCCTTGATTTTCGTCGGTTTGCGGTTTACTCCAAAGCCGGCTGAACTTAAAAAAGAGAGGTCATCGGCGCCTCCAGTTGATAAAAAATAGCCACATTCCCCTCCTAGAGAGGGGATTTTTGTGGCTGAATCGAGACCTATATAGTTGACTTTGAATGTGTTTTGAGATAGAATCACCTCGTAAATCACACCCTTCGGAACATTAAAAAGAAACGAGAGGAAAAATGAAGATTAATTTTGGGAAGAGACTGGTAAGTGTCCTGCTGTATGTGGCCGGATTTGCGGCCACAATTGCAGCGTCGCTGATTTTTGTTAAAGGCAGCGGTTGGCTGATCATAGCGTTGGGATTTTTGGTATTTATGGCAATTATGGCGGCACTTGAATCCTCCAATCATTGGGGTGTTCCGGAATTTGAAAGACGAATGTTCGGGTCCGCTGTTGTCTCTTTACTTACGGGCCTGTTTTGTGCCGGATTGGTAACAATTCTGGAAAATCCGGCGGTGGGCTGGTTGAACATTCCGTTGATCCTATTACCCTGTTTATGGTTCGTTACCCAAAGAGATTCCGCTTGAGACAAACACATAAATTTTTTGAGGAGAAAAAATGACAGCTAAAAAGTTTTGGTCTTGGATGTTGGCAATCCTTGCGTATAGCTTGCCGGTAGTGGTTGGACTGGTGCTTACACGAAACCCAAATGTTCTTTGGGGATATGCAGCTCTCTTACTCCATTTCTTCCTCTTTTGGTATATCACCGATGTGTATTACAAAGAAGAAGCAGGGAGGAGAAGTTTGGTCACGGCGGTTGTTTCGGCGGTATTGGGCCTGGTAATCGTCGTCATCCTCATTGTTTATAAAAATCCAAATATCGTTGGTCTAGTAGCGGGACAGTTTGTGTTGTCTTGGATTTCGTTAGCTATGATACAGGATTAAGAATAATAACCGTTCCTTTGGGGGACGGTTTTTTTATGCTGTTCTATTGAGGGTATGGGGGTATATTTGAGGCTATAAATGATATGGGTTATGGCAAAAATCGGTTATAGGTTGATAAGCTTGACAGAGTGTGATATATTTTCTGCTAGATCCAGTAAATTTAAAAACCTATGAAGAATCTTTTAAGTAAATTGGTTAATTCACGTAAGAAAACGATTCGTTTGAATCGTAATTTTTCGCGCAATGCTGTGTCGTTTCAAATAGTGAAAATGGGGAAGATGGGGCAACAACTTGTGGTTGCAAGCCGATAGAGTTTGAAGAACTTTGAATTTAATCAATATGGATTCCGGATCAAGTCCGGAATGACATTTTTTGGCAAAGAAAAAAGCAAAATCACCGTAGCCTAACTCGAATGACTTTGCTTTTTTACAGCAGTTAATGAAAGGACAGTTTCCATCAACTACCTACAGATTAACACTACAAAAATTGACTGTCAACTGTAACAAAAGGCCTCAGAGTTGGGAGTGATGACGAGTTGGGCAGGCACGCCATCACCCCAACTGTGAGGCTTTTTTGTACTTAAAAAGCACACTGAATTTTTAAGGAGGAATGTAATGCCAGTTTTGGCTTGGGACTATGCAGTCGTTAAATTTTTCAATGCGAAATGTATAGATGTTGTTTGTACGAATAATAATGAATTTATGAATTTGGATTTATTAAATAAAGAGACCTTGGGTGTTTTGGAATTAATGGGAAAATGCGGCTGGGAAATGGTATCCGTAATTCCTTGCAAAATTCGAATGAATGACGAAGACTTGGCATATTTTTTCAAGAGACTTCAGTAACGCCTACAGAGGAGAGAAAATGCCCCAACAGATGGATTTTGCAATGGTAATAATTTTTAATGGTCAGTGTGATAACGTAATTAGCACTCAAGGCGGTCTTTATGCAGAGCTAATGAACAAGGTTACTGTGGAGGTTTTTATTTATATGGCTCGAGGCTGGACAATGGTCAACGCCTTGCCAACGAAAAACGGAAAATTGAGTACTGACTTTACATATTTTTTCCAACGATCAAGGTTTTGATTTCACACCCCGGATTACCGGGGTTTTTTTGGGAATTTTTTGATGAAAATGATGACGAAGGCGACGATGATGGATATGGTAATAGCGGCAAAGCCAACAAACTCAAGATATTGAGGAAGATAGACGAGTATGAGGATGGCAGTATTCGAAGGCAGGGTCCAGGAATTGTGCCAAGGCTCGCTAGCGATGTGGGGCAGCTTAGGCAAGAAAGGGAAGACTAGGGGAACAAGCTTCATCAATAGAAGAGAGGGAAGCTCGAGATCGTTTTGAGATACTTGTATCGCCTTCCAGGAGGCTGATTGGGTTTGGTAGAGATTGAGAGCCGAATTTTGTCCATTGGTGACTGAGGCGGTATAGAAAAACGGATAAGGATGGCTAGATTGCCAGACAGGAGCAGCGGTTGCAGTTTGGGCATTCGTTAGAGAAATTCCCTCAAGAAAACGGAGAGGTATCGGGCGGACAGAAATTGACTTTATTAAGTTTGAGGTGATTCTATTTCCGAAGGATTCGTTGTAAATATGGAGGGTGTAACCCGGCGCTTCATTTGAGTCGGAGACCGGCTGGATGACGGATTGAATACCATCAGTTTGAATAAGGCGTTCGTCAACATCACACCGGCGGGAGGTGTGGTTTTCCAGACAAATAGTGGGTGTTAATCCTTTTTGGAATTGGGAGTCAAAAGAGAGGAGATAACTTATTGAGTGAGGGAGCTGTCTGAGAGTTAGAGCGTCGCATTCGATGGCGTTTTGACTTTGGTAGAGGAAACCATTTGAGGTCACTTGCTTGACAGTGTTGCCTAAATTAAATTGATCACAATTGAGATTTTCCGGGAGCAGACTATTTGAGTTGGGAGTTTCATTAAGATCGTATTGAGTGGCGGTGTTTGGTAGAGATATTTGCAGCCGGGAGATATCGTTTTTTAAAACAATTTTCTTTTCCGGAATATTGGGAAGGGAGATTAGACTGGTGTAGATTTTGGGAAGAATTGAGCCTTCAATATTTTCATAATTGATTTCTTTTACTGTAGTCGTTTCTTCGGCTTCGAGAAGAAGATTGGCTTGTTGGAAAATTCCCGATGAAGGAACAAAAATCCGAGTGCGGGTAGGTTTTTCTTGGGGCTCAAGAGCCTGAGGAAGGCTTTGGGCATTTAGATCTTTTCCGGAAATATTGACATTGGCAGAGGTTAAAGTGGGTGAAGAATAAGTAAAGGCAAGAGAAATTAAGCTACCTTTGGGAACAGTGGGAAGTTGGGCAGAAAGACAACCGACAACGTCGGTACCGATAAGTGAAACACCGGTTTGGCTAGTTATCTTTTCAACTTTGTGATTTGGCTTTACAACATAACATTGTTGGGGTGTGGCTTCAGAAAAACTGTTAGTTAAATCAAAAATTGAGGTTTCGGTACTACCATAAAGTGAAACCGTAAAATTGCTCCGACTGGGAAGATAGGCTGTGGTCAAGGGATAATAATCGGAAAAACTTTGAATTTCTGCGGGGAGTTGAAGCTCAAAGTAATCTTTGTTTAGCTCCAAGATAAAACCGGTACCAACAGTTCCGGGAATCGAAAGAGTGGTGGAAGTAGTTGACAAGTCGAGCTGATTATTGTTTATGAAGATGGTCGGAATAATTGGTGTAAGGCGGAGATTGAGGATATCTCCGGATTTACGATATTCGATGCGTACGGGAAGCAAATTTTCGATAGAGGAAAGTGAGGGGATGGTAAGAGTATCGCCTTCTTTGGCATTTATGCTTTGGGCAATGCTTAAGAAGTCACCCTTTTGGGTCCAGTCAGTATTGGGGCGGAGAGATAGTGAATCAAGAGGATGGCTAACAGAGGTGGGTTGACTAACGTTAATAAAGTTTTGAACTTTGTCTTTCAGATTTACTTTATATAGAGCTATTTGATCACCAAAATTTTTTATCAAACTAAATTTACCGGAATTGGCGACATATTTTTTTAGGGTAACAAGACCTGAGTCGGTAGCGTTTCCGGGCAGAATAATATGATTGTCGATGAGAAGCCAATTGATGGAATATTTATCAAAAACGGATTCAAAATCTTTTTGATTGTCGGAGTAAAGCGCCGTACTCATTTCCTCGTAATAATGTTCGCTGTTTTTGTCCCAAACATCGAAGGCCCGATCCATCAATGGCTGACGGATGCCGTACCATAAAAAGCCTGATCCCCGATATCCCCAGTCGTAACTTTCCCAGCCCCAGAAAGCGAATTGGGGGAAATTGGCGATGCGGGTAGCCGGGTCTTGAGTTTTCATAAAAGAAAAGAGGTTGAAGTATTCCGAGGGGATGGTTTGGCGCATAGCCGGGTAGATAAGGTTGCCGGAGAAAGCGGGAGACATAAATAGAATTAAAGAAAAGGCGACAGTGAAAAGGGTTAGATAATAGGTAAGCCGGGAATGGAGGAAAGTAAAAAGATCAAGCAAAAAAATAGTGCCGATAGCAAAGAAAAATGAATAAGCTAAAGAGAGCGGAATAGAAAATTTAGTGAAGGGAGACCGGAAAAGCTCACCAACCAGGGGAATATTTTGATTGATCAGTAAACCACCACCGAGAAGAAAAAAAAGACAAAGAAAAAGAAGAGCGATAAAAGATTTGGTCCAGGCGAACTTTTTCTTGAAGGAATAATAAAGACCGGTGAGAATCAGGGCAAAAGATAAAAAGCCAACCAGGTTGATGATAGAAATATTCAGGTGATTGCGCCAGACAGAAAGTAAATAGGTGTAGTTGTTGTCTTGGCCGAGATCCAGATAATTGAAAAGGTAGCCTTTTAATTGGGCGGTATCTTTGAGGGTGGCAAACTGGAGATTCCGGGCATAAGTTTCGGGACTGGAGAGAAGATCGATTTTGGCAGTCTCGGTGACGTGGCCGTTGGTAAAGACAAAAAAGACGATAGGGAGAAGCCAGAAAAGATGAGGAACAATAATGGAAAGCATGGAGATGAAAGCGGTTTTTATGTGTGGGAGCCTGTGTTTCTGTTGAAGAATAAATTCAACCAAGAAAGGAATTAGGGCGACAAAAAAGACGAGGAAAATGGTCTCGACATAAAAGCTTGGAGCCGATATAAAGGAAATTAAGAAAAGAACTGCAAAATTTTTCAGTGAGGGGCGGGTGAGATAGGCAATGACAAAATAGAGAAGCCAAGGAAGAGCACCATAAAACCAAGTAAAGGTTTCGAAAGGAACAAAAAATGTTTGAAGAGTACCTAGATTTAATATGTAATAAAGAGCGCCGAGGAAAGAAGCAAATTGAATTGTTTTTGAGTCAAGTTTGCCTTTGAAAAGAGATTCATAGAAAAGAAAATAAACTCCAAGCGGGCCAAGAACAAAGGGCAGAAAAGTGGTGACGTAGCGGATAAGACTAGGACTGACTTTGATCAATAGGAGCAGAGCAATTAAAAGCGTTCGGGGAAGATCGGCTGCCTGAGCTTGTCCGGCAAGGAGGCCGGGACCTCGGTATTGCTGCCACACCGAGTAGATCTCACGACGGATGTTTTCGGCGATGTCAAACTCTGGGTGGAGATTATCCCAGCCGGTGAGGAAGGTGCCGGGCTGGTAATTGAGATAAATAAGAAGGCCGGAGACGAAGAGAAGAGCGAGGATTGGCCAGTTTCTGCCAAGAAATTTGCCTATTTGACGAAGCTGCCTGATTGGGAAGCGGTGCTTTGCTTTGGTAATATTCTTGGCCACGAATTAGTTTAGCATTCCTGCCTTTTGGTTGGCATAGTTCTGATGTAGAAAATAAAAACCCCGCACGAGGCGGGGTGTTGGTTGGCTTCTTTTAAAGAACTGTCTGTAATGTGATTTCAATGTATGAAGCGGCAAAAATTGAAGCCTTTGGGGGGAAGCCGTGGTATCATTTTAGGTATGCCGGAAAATGAAAACCAATGTTCGGGATGTGAGAATAATTGTTGCAAGAGTTTTAGACTATATCGGGGAGAAGAAGAAATATTGGAGTTAATCGAAATGTATCCCTTTTTCAGGGTTGTTAATAAAGGGATTGCTTTGGTTGGTGGCCATGAAACTGCCTATCGGGTACTGGAATGCGATCGTCTTCAGGAGGATGGCAGCTGTGAAGATTATCCGGAGAATAGACCGCCATTTTGTGAGAATACCGGAGTAAAAACGAGACCGGCAGTAAATTGTAAATTACATGATTATTTAAATAATAAAAAATGAACGAATCCAACAAATTAAATGTAATGGTGGTTTATGGTGGGGTGAGTCCGGAACATGATGTAGCAATTGTGACTGCTTTACAAGTAATGAAGGCTTTGGAGGGTGCAGGATTTGAAGTTATGCCGGTTTATATTTCCAAAGTTGGGAATTGGTATTTGGGTGATGCAAACTTTAGGAAACCGGAATCATACAGAGATATTGAGACTTTAATAAAAAAGGGGAAGAAAGTAATTTGGTCAGCTGACCCGAATTTCGGTCTGATGAAGAAAAGCTGGTGGGGTTTTGGCATGACAATGAAACAGCCCGATGTGGTATTTCCGGTGATTCATGGACGAGGTGGCGAGGACGGAACACTACAAGGGCTTTTGGAAATGGCGGGGACGCCGTATGTGGGGTGTTCGGTAACGGCAAGTGCGGTAAAAATAGATAAATATATTGCGAAAAAAGTGGCGGAGACTTGCGGGCTGAATGTGTTGAAAGATATTTTGGTTATCAAAGGGGAAAAGATGAGCGCGGCTGACAAAAAAGCCATCAAGTATCCGGTGATTGTAAAGCCGGTGGGGTTGGGGTCAAGTATTGGCTTAAGCCGTGTGAAAAATCAAAAAGAACTGGACGAGGCCTTGGAAGTAGCTTTTTGCTATGACAGACGGGTGATTATAGAGGAAGCCTTAGATGATTTTTCCGAGGTTAATATTTCGGTCCTGGGGAATAATCCATATCAAGTGTCTATGACTGAGGAGCCAAAAAGCAGTGGAAAAATATTGTCGTTTGCCGATAAATATGAAGGCCAACAAAAATCGAAGGGCATGGCGGGTTCGAAACGATCGATTCCGGCAAAACAAAGTGCGGGAGTGATCAAGAAAATTGAGAAGGGTACAGTCGATTTTTTCAGAGCTATTGGTGGAAAAGGAATTGCCAGAGTAGATTTTATGGTGGATAAAAAAGGAAAAGTTTATTTTAACGAAATTAATACGATGCCGGGGTCTTTGGCGTTTTATCTTTGGGAAGCCAGTGGAATATCTTTTGAGAAACTGGTGAAGAAACTGGTTGATCTGGCACTGGAAGAAAAAAAAGAGAAAGACGCTCTGGTAAAAACTTTCGGAAGTAATATTCTGCAAAGTTTTGCAGCAAACGGACTTAAAGGCAGAAAAGTTTAGAAGGCGTCGGGAAGGTCGTTTTCCAGAAGGATCCAGTCAAATTTATGGGACAAATCTTGAATTAGCGGAAGTAAATTGGCCGAATTTTCGATGAAGGTGATGGGTTTTTTACTATCGATGCCGAGCGCTAAATTCTCTGTTCTTTCGGAATGACCGACGAGAATGATTTGATCGAATACGGAGGCGGCAAGCCGGCCTAATTTTTTATGGACATCAGCTGTTTTGGGTCCCAACTCGATGATACCGGGAGTGATGAGAATCTTCTTGCCCTTGAGAGTTTTTAGGTCGTTTAGAACGGCGGTAAAACCTTCTTCGTTGGAACTAAAGGCATTATCGATAAGGGTGGCTTTATTTATTTTTTTCAACTCGAGACGATGAGGTGAGGGAGCAAGTGATGAGGTGGATTTTTGGATGACTTCCGGAGGAACTAGAAGGAGAAGACTCATGGAAACAGCAGCGACCAGGTCGTAGAGATTACTGGTGCCAAAAATAGGCGAGTTTATATCGAGAGATTTATTTTGATAAACAAGGGTGAATGACAGACCGGAAGAAGAGAGCCGGTATTTGTTGACGAAGAAATCGGCCTTGGAATCTAAAAGGGAATAAGTTTTGACCCCCCCATATTGAGAAAGAGAAAGATGGGCTTTGATAAGGGGATTGTCGAGATTAACTAGGGCATTTTGAGGATTGACGGCGTCAATCAGTTCGAATTTGGCCAGGGTAGTATTTTGAAGTGTTTTGAAACGCTCCAAGTGCTGTGAACCAATGGCAGTGAGAATGGCATACTGAGGTAAAACCATAGCGCAAATTTCTTTTATTTCCCCCCGGGTATAAGCGCCCATTTCACAAATAAAGTTTTGGGTTTTGCGGAGAATTTCCATTTTGACGACTTTGGCAATGCCAAACAAGGTGTTGTAACTTTCCGGAGTTTTAACAGTTTGCTGATAATTTTCGAGAATAGAATAAAGAAAATCTTTGACTGTGGTTTTACCGAATGAACCGGTGATGCCAATCACTTTTAAATTGGAGAAATTCTGAAGAAAAAGTTTGGTTTTATTTTTGATTATTTTTCTATTAATGATTTCGTAGGGAGTGATAAGAATAACGGATATTAATAAATAGACAAAAGGAGCAAGGAGAAAAATTAGCGTAAAAATGGAGGCAAGAAGATATTGTTTTTCAAAAAAAGAAATCAGAAAAGCAATTAAAAACAAAAGGTAGGATAAGCGAACAAGAAAGCGGGCTTTGGGAGTAATGACCAGCGGTTTTTTGGACGAGATGGTGTAAGTCATGGGATGACCAAGCCACCAGGCGAGAAAACGGGGAAGCGAGTAACCTTCCTGTTGAAGAATGGTCAGGTGAGTTTTAAGGGGATTAGTCAGCATACATTTTTAGAAGGTGA
This sequence comes from Candidatus Collierbacteria bacterium, assembly GCA_903886255.1. GTDB lineage: Bacteria > Patescibacteriota > Microgenomatia > UBA1400 > MFAQ01 > UBA2277. The sequence continues at coordinate 19,023 of CAISLM010000070.1, read as the reverse complement.
TTAAGAAGGGAAATAAATTTTTGGGGAGCGCTAATTTGGGCACTGTGGTTGGCTCCATAAATGACATAAAGATGTGAATGGGGAATGGTTTCCGCCAAAAATTTGCTTTTGTTTTCGATGGTAACATCTTTGTCACCCCAAATAATGGCAGTGTCGACAGTAATGTCTTGGAGTTTTTTTGAATAGTCCTGGTAAAGAATTTTATTGAGGACAACTCTTTGGATGGGGGTTGAGTTGAGATAATTTTTGGAAGCAATTAAGGAAAAAATATAGTCGTAGATTTTGGGGGAAAGTGCATTGATAAATGGTTTTAGTTTTTTGGCTATTTGGGATTTTTGATTGGGTTTTTGATCGCGAATACAGGCGGGTGAAACGAGGATGAGATGGCTGATTAGTTTGGGATAGCGGAGGGAAAAGTCGACGGCGATTTGACCACCAAAAGAATGTCCCAGAAGGACGACATTTTTTAGCTTTTGTTTCTTTATAAAGTTTTTAACAAAGTCGGAGTACTCTGGGACACCGGGGTTTCCGGGGAGGGGTTGGGTGGAGCCGAAGGCAGGCAGGTCCAGAGCGATGCCTGTCACTGTAGAAGGAAGATTGTCGAGAATTATTTGCCAATGCAAAGAGGACTGACTCCAGCCATGGAGGATTAATAAAGTCTGTTTCTGGTGTGGGTTGACAGCCAAGAAGTTGGTTAAGGTGCCGTTTAGAACTATTTGCATTGAGGTTATTTTATATGATTTGGACCTAAACAACGATCGTGAAATATATTATTCAAAATGTAGGTTGATTTGAGATGGATTCTATTTATAATGGAGTTGTTCCCAAAGGAGTATTTATGAGATTTGCCACATATATTAAAACAGCGGCAGTGGGGTTTTTGTCGGTAGCTAATTACCGAACTGAAATATGGTTTCTAATCGTGCAAAGAATATTAGTATTAGCTGGATTAATTCTGCTATGGAGTGTGATCGGCGGTGCCAGCTTGGGAAAAACTTATTCTCAGTTAATAGCTTATTTTTTGGTGGCCAACGGAGCCAGAGAGTTAGTTGATGCCCAGTATGGAAAGTTTGGCAGCTCAACAATCGATGATATCAAGAACGGAGCGATTAGCTCTTTCCTTTTACAGCCGACCCATACAGTGCCATTTTTGTTCTTTCGTCATTTTGGAACGAGGGGAGTCGAGATTGTATTTTCAATAATTTTTATCGCTGTCGGTATCGTTTTAGAACCTCCATCTTCAGTATTGGCTGTAGTTTTATTTTTAATTGTTTTGGTGATATCGCTAGCTATTAGTATTTCGCAGTCGACAATGGTGGCCAGTTTGGCTTTTTGGGTCACCGAATCGAAGGGGATAAAAAATGCAGTTTGTCATGTGGCCAGAGTTTTTAGCGGGTCATTAATTCCGCTATCATTTTTCCCGGTGGCGTACAAAGGTTGGGTGGTCTTTAATCCATTTGCGTCGTATGCATATTTACCAACCACTGTGATTCAAGCGGGAGTAGTTGACAGAGGTTTGTGGTTACAAATTGGAGCGGCCTTTTTGTGGGCTGTGGGACTGATTTTGCTGAGCCAATTTATTTGGAAAAAAGGAATAAAAAACTATGAGGCTATCGGACTTTAAACAAGCCATAAAAATCCGTTGGAAAATAGTTCAATCATGTACGATATTTGGACTGAAAGAATCTTTGGCATATTCTCTAAATAACTGGGGGAATCTGGCGTCAATGGTGCTTTATATGGTGACCTATTTGATTTTCTTGGATGTACTCTTTGGGAAGGTGAATCGAATCGCGGGATATAACTACTCGGAAATGCTTTTCTTCACCTTGATAGTGCAGATTAATTTCTATCTTTTGTTTATATTTACTCAAGGGAATGTAGAAACATTAGACCAAAGTATAAATTCGGGGGAATTGGACTTGTGGCTGGCGAAGCCGGTGCCAGACTTGTGGTTTGTGTCGTTTCGAAAAATAAATTTGGGAGAGCTATTTTTCAGTGCTTTGCCGGCGACAATTCCCTTGCTTGTGATTTTGTCCGGTAGATGGAATGACTTTAAAATGCCATTGGGGGGAATAATCGCCGGGTTAATTTGTATCTTCTTGGGGCAAATAATCATTCACTGTTTCCAATTCATTATTGGCATGACGGCATTCTTTACCGGAGAGGGAAAAAAGGCGATGAGTATGAGCGTAGAACTATCTGTTTTTGGTGATGCGATTCCTTTAGAGGGTTATCCCACTTGGCTAAAATATATTGGGCTGACAGTGATCCCATTTATTATCCATACTGCCTTGGCGGCATCATTTTTCTTGGGAAAAAATACAAATTATAATTACCTCTGGTATGTGTTTGGTTTGGCGATAGCGTTTTTGGTTTTAAAAGTGATGGCATGGAAATTTGCTTTGAGACATTATTCATCAGCATCATCATAAAAAATATGGAAAAAATAATCGAGGTAAAAAACCTCACTAAAAAATTCAAAGTACCGGTTAAACAGGGATTTGTAAAAAGTATTTTTATTCCCAAAAATAAGGAGGTGGTGGCGGTTGATAACATAACCTTTGTTGTGGAAAGAGGGGAAGCGGTAGCTTTCTTGGGTCCTAATGGTGCCGGAAAAACAACGACATTAAAAATGCTGACAGGACTTTTGTATCCCAGTGAGGGTCAGATAAAAGTAATGGGATTTGAGCCGGTAAAGAGAAACTTTGGATTTTTGAAAAAGATTGCCCTGGTGATGGGAAATAAAAGCGGATTGTCTTGGGATCTTTCCGCTCGGCAAAGCTTTGACTTGTTTGAAAGTATTTATGGATTAAAACACGAGACGGCAGTGAAAACAGTGGAAGATTTGGCAGAGCTTTTGGAGGTGACAAAGAGTCTGGATATGCCAATCAGAAAATTATCCTTAGGACAGCGACTAAAGATGGAGCTTATCGGGGCAATTATGCATAAGCCGGAAGTAGTGTTTCTGGATGAGCCGACATTGGGGCTAGACGTGGTGGCCAAAAGGAATATTCGTGAGTTTTTGCGGAATACAAACAAAGACAATGGCACAACAATAATTCTGACCAGTCATGATATGGCGGATATTGAAAAAGTATGTGATCGAGTGATTGTGATTAATAAGGGAAAAATTATTTTTGATGATGCAATCGGGAAATTAACCGGAAGATACAGAGATAGAAAGTACTTAACCCTAGTGTTTAAAGAAGAGGTTGACGAAGAGGAAGTGGCTAAATACGGCAAGATAGTGGATAAGAAACCTTTAACCTTTACGATTGAGGTGGCGGGAGAGGACCAAGCAAAAGTAATTGCGGCGGTGGGTGAGAAGCTACCAATAGAGGACATTGATATTACTCATGTTCCTTTGGATGAGATTATGGCGGATATGTTTAAGAAAGGATAATTTTTTCCAAATTTGGTATTATTAATGTGGAATGAAGAAGAATAAGCTGTTGTTTTTGCTGGGTGTTGTAGTTGTAATTTTTCTGGGTGTTTTGGGCTTTCTTTTGTGGAATTCCCATTTACAATTCGGTATTACAACACAATCTACAGTGCCTGGGGTCAGCTTGAATATTAACGACAGACAGAGCTTGATTTATTATTTGGAAAAAGATGGTGTTTTCCGGAGGACGAATTGGGAATATGTAACCGGAAGTAAGTCCTACAAACAAGTGACCTCGATGAAAGTTATTTATACAGATCAGTATTTGTGGGGAGAAAAGAAATATGATAGTCCAAATGTGTTTTCCAGTACGTTGCAGATAGTCAATGATCAACTAGTGGTGACGATACAAGTGGGGGGAACGACTCCGGAGGAGCTTAATACCAATTTCCAAAGGGAATTTATAAGAGCGATGGCAAATCCTGACGATTACTCTGCGCAATATTTTTATAAGGGGGACAGTCTATTCATCCTCAAATAAGCGCATTTTCTGCCTGATCCTGAGTATTGACTTGCCTCAAAAATGATAGTATTATAAGACATGATGAACAACTCTGAACGTAGGTTGGGAGAACAAGATTATCGAGAAAAGCACGAAAGGCAGGTTCGGGAGTTGGTGGCTGGGATGGAAATTGATTACGAGAAGATTTTGCCTAAAGATGGAGAAAAATTTGATATTGAAGATATAAAAAATTGGATTGGGGCTGTAGATTTTAAAAAAGGAATGGAGCCGGAGCGGAAGGTCGTTTCGGATATTAATGAAAAAGTACCAAAAGAACAGCTTCTTTATTCGATGACTGTTACGGAGGCCAAGATGAAGGTGATTTCAGAGATTGCGGAAGGTGTTTATCCTGCTGTGGCGTTTCAAATTGAAGATCATCGGAAAGAAGTTGAAAAGGTAATAAAGGGGATTTTGGATGAAAAGAAGGAGAAGTTTAGTTTGAATGATGTTTTACCTAAAATTAATCTGGGCAAACCGGCAGTATTGATTGATACGCTAGTCATTGTATCGCTGTTTTTGGCAGCGTGCGGACAGGCTAAAGGACCGGAAACTCCGGTGGCAACCGCCACGACAGGACCGGTAGCAACTCTTTCTGTATCGGCCAATCCTACCGAAACTGCAACTTGGACAGCGGTTCCTACGGAAATACCTACTGAAACTGCTTCACCGACTGCGACATTGAATACAGAGGATGCAACGGCAACTCAAGAGGCAAGTAACGAGACAAAGAAAGCGGAGATTCTTAAAATGTTGTCTATTGAACTGAAAACACCGGAAGAATTACAAAATTTGCCGGTAATTGACGAAAGCGATTTTGAAAATGGAACAGTGTTAGCTGACGAAATGTGGCTGATAGATAATGTTCTGCCACCTTCAGACACAGTGTTACCAACTAGTTGGAATATCGAGTCAAACCCAGATACTGGTTTTTACGAGATGAGTTATAACTTTGTTACCGAGAAAGATGTGAAGTCGTATCGGGGAATCAGTGCATTTTTTGTAATGCATGATGGAAAAAAGATGCTGAGAATTGGAGTAGAGTATGGAGGCAAGGGCCAAATTATTCATTACAACTTAGAAAATCCTAAATGGTGGACTGATCCAATAAGTATGAAAACGCTGATTGACGCTTTCAATAATGTGAACACCGGTTTGCAGCCAATATTTGGATATGGAGCAATCGGTAACTGGTCAAAGTTAAGAAATGGATATCAAGTTGGTGAAGACTCTAGTGCGGAAAATTATACAATTAATTATCAGAAAGATCATTTTGCGGAATTCCAAAAACTCGCGGCTGACTGGGTAAGTAATCGTAAATTGCCAGTAGGGGCTGATAAGTTTTTGTTTGGTGTTTATGTTTACATCAAATAGTAATTAAAAAAAGAATTGTTGTACTATTAAATGGTGAGACGATTTTGTTTTATTGCCTTAATCTTTTTTATTTTACTAAGGATAAACACACACCCAGCGCTTGGTTTGAGTTGTGGTGCACACTGTGATAGCGGTGACCCCAACATAGGGACCAATTGTTCTTCCTGTTGCACCGGTAAGGCAGCCTGTTCTTCGTTTTGCGACAATGGTGGTCATGGCACCTGTGCATGGTCGATAAATAATAGTTGTACAAATTGGTGTGCTTGCGGGCCATGTTCCGGTGGATTTTGTGGACAGTTTTGTTGCGATAATGTTCATGTTAATGACTATCAAGTGGTGTCTTGCGGTTCTGCTCCGTCCGGCTGCCCTTCATGGAAATGCATTAACGGAGAATCTAGCTGTGCAGCTAGTTGTTCCGGTGGCTCTTGTGCAGATGCAGGTAGTTGCAGCGGATTTACCCCAAATAGATGTAATGTTTATCAGTCGTGTCCTCCTTCCTGTAACACATCAAGTCCGGGGGTACCTGTTCCGGCGTCTCCAATATCCGGTGAGCAGTTTGGAAAAGTCAATCCGATTACTTTAAATTGGAGTGATGTGTCATGGGGGGAAGAGTGCAGCTCTAATGCCGGAAGATATTATCAAGTGTGTGTGGGGTCTGATGCGACAGATCCTTGTAACGGAGGATTAAACACAAGCGTTACCAGTAGCGGAACACCACCCTCGACTTATGACTATACACCGACAATATCCGGAGACGTGTATTGGGAAGTAAAATCGAGTAACAATGCCAACAAGCAATCTGCATGGTCGGCGATAGGACATTTTATAGTTGATTACCCGCCAACAATTGTGACGGCTTCCAGTAATCCGGTGGTGATTCCCGGTACGGGAACTGCGAATCTGGCGATCGTGACAAATGACCTGGATGGTGCGGCCGATATTAGTAAAGTATATTTTGGATTTAACAACTGCAGTGTTGATCCTGGTGCTGCAAATCAGGTAAATTTTGAACATAACGGAGCAAATTATTTTGAGGCAGCAATTTTAAATGGTGTCACTAAAAACATTGCTAAAAATAGCGGAGGTATATCGAGCTGTGTCGGTGGCGCTTCAGGCAGTTCACCATGGGTAGCTATTCCGGGAACGAATGCACCCGGAACCTTGACACTAAATAGTATTACTAATGCTCCCTCCGGAAATCAGTTGACCTCTACTTTTAATGTAACGACGAATAAATTTACAGGAGGAACGTATAACTATTACGGAATGGTTCAAGACAGCGCGGGTCTGTGGCAGAGTGGAACTGCAAACGCAGAATACAAAAAACTGGGGTCTGTTTGTGTGGAAGGAGGAGCCGTACTTAGTAATTGGACTACATGTGATGCTAACCACCAGCGAAGAGGTACCTGTACTGAGAATTGCGGAAACGATGACTGCCTTGCTGCAGGGGCTGTTGGGGGAATAGTCACGGAGAACTGCATTGGGACAATCCAGGGAACGCTATTTGATGCGTCGGATTTGGCAGTTTGTCCCGGAGATATCGGCACCAATGCAATCTATGCACCACTTCGTTATGGTAGTCAGTCATTCGGGATATCAGGAACGTGGCCGTTAATCTCGTTGCCTGTGAGCACTGTGGCCAATGGGACTTATTCAGAACCAGTGTATACCTCGACACCGCCGGCACATTATATCTACGACTATACCAATCTATTTAATTCAGGAAGAGCGGCCGCAATTAAGCTAGAGTGCCAATCAGCTGCTGTCGATTTAACCGATCAGGCTCAAGTGATTACCAAAGACACCGGATTTTGGAGAGTTTATGGCGGCTGGTGGCAGGTAATTGGCGGAAGTGTTTATGCAGGAGGCAATATTAATGGTTCGGTTAAGAGTTCTATACCCGCCAGCGTTGTACCGGCAGGAAATCAAAAGCTAATTCTGCCTGATGCATCCGGAAGATTCGGTATGTTGAGTTATGGAACTCCCTGGGCCGGAACAGAACTGGGAACTAATCCTGCAGCGTTAGTTAGCAGTCCACTGTGGAGAATCCAAAGTCTTTATGGAGGACTCCGCTATGATTACAATTTTTACAAAACCAGAATGGATGTATTTGCACAAACAGATTGGGATGGAGGAGCCATTAACTACAATGATGCCGGAGTAGGTTACCAAATATTCAAGTACACCGGACAGGCAGGTTCAATGGTGTCTCTAGTTTATCCTGGCCCGACGGGAACACAGAAAGTAGTCTTAATGATTGATGGTGATGTAACCATTAACAATGATGTGGTGACACCCAAGGGAGCCTTTCTGGGCGTAATTGCCAGTGGAAACATTACCTTCGGTAGCGGAGTAACCAAGGCACAGGGATGGTTTGTAGGAGAGAACATCAATGTAGCGTGTGTGGATACAACACCCAAAGATGGTGTTTGCGACAAGACAGACGTAGCCTTTAAAGGTGAAGGATCGTTTGTGGGTTGGACGGGGATCAATTTGAAGAGAGACATGTTTACGCTGGACAATACCAATCCTTCGGAAACATTTACTTACAGATCCGACTTTGTACTAAATACGCCAACTCCAATGAGAGTCTTCACCAAAAAGTTTAGTCCGTTTATTCCATAAGGGCGAAATGAACAAATATATTTCCGAGTGGGTGGTTAGACTGCATCAGAAAAAAGTTTCGTATCTAACTAATTTAATCGGTGATTTTCTGAACAAGAAGGGGAAAATAATGGATTTGGGTTGTGGCAGCGGGGAAATTTCCAAAAGGCTTTTGGATGAGGGATATAAGGTAACTTCGGTTGATGTTGTGGCAAAACTAAAAGTAAAAGGGGTGAAGGAGATAATATATGACGGAAAACATTTACCTTTTAAGGACAAAGAATTCGATCAGGTTCTACTCATAACTGTGCTTCATCATGTACCGGAATACACGGAGCTTCTAAAAGAAGTTGCAAGAGTAACAAAGGAAATAATTATTGTGGAAGACGTGTATGAAAATGGTTGGGATAAACTGGGGATTTGGTTTTGGGATTCAGTTTTGAATTTGGAGTTTTTCGGCCACCCACACAACAATAGAAACGATCAAGAATGGAAAAAGATATTTAAGAACCTTGGATTTACGATTGAAGGAGAAAAGTCCGGCTCAATACGAGAAGTAATTTATGCCTTTAAGCAGAAGGCTTACAAACTTTCGGTATAACGTCTGAAGGCTTTTGATCTTAGGGCAGTTTTCAATAATTGGAGTGGTGACTTGATACCTCTGGCAAAGACGTAGAGGGGATAAATGAGGAATCCGGGAACAATGCCGACGATCGCCACTTGGGCAAAATTAATTAGGGTAGATTTTATACTTGGCTTGTAACCATATTTTGTGCGAGCAAGGAATCTGACTTTACGGGTGACGTTGAAGGTTTTAACTGGGTTTTTAAAGGTGTTTGAGCCTAAGTACTGACGATAAATAAGGAGGAATTTGGGGAGGTTATGGTATTTCCCGTATTGACCAATGCGGAAGAATAGGTCGTAGTCTTCGGCTGGGGGAAGCTGGGGGTTGTACCAGGTGAAGTCTTTCGGGAGGAGGGATTTGTCGATCATGATTGTAGGGTGTTGGATGGGGTTTGTGGTGTAAAGAGCTTCACGGATTTGTTTATCGGAGACAGGGAAGAGTTTGCGGCCGATCAATTTTCCCGATACATCCATGGTTTTACATTGGCCTCCGAGAACTACAACTCTGGGATGCTCTTGCATATAGGCAATTTGCTGGGTGAATCTATTGGGAAGGGAAATGTCATCGGCGTCCATACGGGCGATGAAACGGCCTTTGGCTAGCTTTAAGCCTCGGTTAAGGGTGTTGGCGATGTTTAGATTTTTGGCATTCTTGTAGATTCTAAATCTGGAGTCGATTTTTGCAACCTGCTTTAGGAGATGGTAGGAACCATCGGTAGAACCATCGTCTATGGCTATTACCTCAAAGTGGCGGTAAGTTTGGTATCTAAGGCTCTCAAGAGCCTCCACAAGGTACTTTTCGGCGTTGTATACCGGCAGAATGACAGATATTAAAGGTTTTTGAGTATTTACATGTCTCATAGTGATATATACAGGTTAGTATACTTTTATCCGTTTGTCAAGTCCTATGGGTATTTAGGTTCATTTTTGTTAATTCCTCACCAATTTCTGCCGTCTTGTATCGTTTTCAAAAACCAGCTGTTTTCGGCCTGCGTCCGACCCAGCTTTTTACTGAGCAGGCGCAAAAATTTTCTTTAGTAAAAGAAAATGCCATGCTTTTCCCCGTGAGTACCGAGGACTGTGAGTACACTTGTGCGCATGTGCGTATATTTTTGAAAAGATACAAGACTTGGAAATTTTAGGTTCGGAGTTTTGGTTGAAAATGAATCGTGGGGAAGCTGTCTTGGCATAAAAATGCCCCGACAATAAATGTCGGGGCGGGAAGGCTAATAATCTTGGGGAGAGTTGCGTAGGTCCGGAGCGGACATGGTGAGGCAGGCTGCCGTCATTATGCCGACAGTGCCTCCTTCTGCCCAAAAGTGGCCGATAACGAGGCAGATTGCGATACCAAGGAAGGCGACGATCAAGCGTAATTGCCAAGCCGGACACAATTTAAGGAAGTTCGGTATTCTCATATTCCTCCAGATTTTTAAGAATGCTTGAGTCTTGCGCTTAAGGCAAAGCAGATCATGCCTAACACGAGAATAATTACCCCCGGTATGGACAGATGGGGAATTTTGTCGTGGATGTGGGCGGCGATGACGACGAGACCCAAAAAGATGAAAATCGTACTGAAAAAGAGCTTGGATGTGCGATTCATTGTGGTTCTCCGTTTCCGCTGTGTCTGAGATCGAGGGCCAGCCCGGCAAATAGGACGAAGAAGCCGAGGAAAAGTGCCCATAAACCAATTGTTTGAAGGTGGATCGTGGTGTTTATGTTCGACACGATTACCATGATTCCACCGACAATGCACGTACCAATGCCGGCAATGTCAATAATATTTCTCATTGTTTACTCCTGTGAGATGGATTTTAAATGAACCGAGTTTTCTTTCAGAGCCGAGATTCAGCCTCAAAAGAAAACTTCCCCGGCCTAGCCGGGGAAGGGTAAAAATATTGGAAGTTATTTGCCGGGTTCGCCGGCGAAGCCGGGGCAGGCCGGGACACTGAGAATGGTTCCGGAATCGCTGGCCCAGACGGGGACACGAATATTTGAATTCGTGTGGTCTTTGTTTCCGTACCTTAAGTAATCGCACGCGAATGAGGGGAAGCGGCCGTAAGCCGTGAATTCGCTTGCATAAACGTACATATGAATGAGCCAGCCAGCCGGGAGGATGAATGATGTTCCGGGGCGGGCAACCCAGGTGCCTTCGCAGGCAGGACCGGTGGCGCAGGTCATGTTCCAGTCGGCGACCAATGAGGCTTCTCCCTTGGGAATGACCACCTTCACGTTCTTATCCTGGGAGAAAAACTCATACTCGCACAGGACACCGGAGGAGGGATTCACGGCGAATTTCAAAGGGGTGCCGTCAGGCATTTTTCCGGCCGATTCGTTCAGGCAGCCGTTGATCGTGACTGTGGTATCGACAACCGGGACAGTGACGATCGGAATAATTGGGCCGTCGGTGGTCTTGTGGATAGGAAGGTAGGCAACCAATAGGATGATAATGATGCCACCAACGATCCAGCCAATCCAGATTGATGTCAGAACCCAGTGCAGCCAGTGAATGGCGGCATAGCGGGTCATGGTCCACCACAAAATGGCATATAGAACTACGATCACGATCAGATAGGCGGCGAATATAAATCCGAAGGCAAGCCAGGCGTAGCCGATAGCGGCGATGCCGACTGCGATGGGGACGAGTCTCCAGTGATGCCAGGCAAACGCGAATATCGCGCTGCAAACGATCACCAGGGCCAAACCAATTTGAATGGCAACGGATACAAAGAGAGTCATTGAGGTTCCTCCTTCGGGAACAAGATGAGAATGGGCCCGCGGTGCGGGTGATTCCCGCCAAGGCGGGATTGATTAACTTCCAAATTTCAGAGTGCGTACGCGGTTGCGTACATAGACTTTTGAGGTCTACTCTCTGCTTTCCCCGGTTAGGCAGGAAAAGCAGAGGTGAACTTCAAAATATGATTTTAACGTTTTAGGCTTTTGGCTTTGACGAAGGATAAAAGTCCTCCGACATAGGCAATTCCGGCAAAGTTAAAGAAAAGGGCATCTTCGACACCGGTATCAACAACGACGTGCTCGGTGCAGATATCAGCTGAGCCATAAACAGGGGTGCAGATCTGGGTCTTGGTGACCGTGGTCTGAGAAACCTTGGCTTTTGAGGCTGTGGTTGAGACAGCTTTGGAGCTTGTTTTGGTGCCTGTTTCGGTAACCACCGGGAGAATGGTTGGGGTAATGGTGGGGGTGATTAGATTGTTAAAAGTGATTTTCTTTGTGCCTGTGGTGACGGGGGTGGGTTTGTCATTGCTTTCCAGCTGGTTAGCGGAGATGCCGATGTTGTTGATAGGCTTCTGAGGTATGGCACGCTTGGCCAGGGTATAGGCAATCATGCCTGTGAGAGCAAGAACTATGAAGATGATGGGTAAGATTGATTTCATAAGGGGGAGTATAACATATATAGGTCGAAAAGTCAACCTATAGTGATTAATGAGGGTAGGTAAGGGATGATTGACACGGGGGGAAAAACGTTGATATAGTGGTATTAGTTAGTAAAAATTTATACTATGGAAGACAAAGATAAACCAGTTATGGATTCAGCCAGGATGGACGTATGGGACGATGCGGCGAAGCAAGAAGCGGAGCGTATGCTGGCACAGCGAACTGCGACACCGGCAGAGCCGGTTGCAGAAGTTCCCCAGTTCCCACATGCCGAGTCTCATATGCCTAAAGCCCCTATTGAAAGTGCAGACAAGCCGGCAGAGGCAAATGCGGCGGAACAAGCGGCGTGGCAGGCGAACTTAGCCACTAGACACGAACAGAGACTGGAAAATTTACAAGGAGCGGTAGAAAACAGAATTTTCAATAACCAGGAAAATCTACAAGTAGCCGAGGCGGCTGTGGAGGCTCAGACTGAAGTGATACCGGATATAGAAAGTGACATAAAAGCACAAGAAGATAAGGTTCAGGAACTGAGTGAGCAGAGCCGAGGTTTGGGTTGGGAGGTAAAGGTAGCTGAAGACAAAATTAAGATACTGGGGATGCAGGAGGAACAGCTGGAAAAAGAAATGACTGCGGGTTTGGAGCGAATTTCGAAAGAAGCTGTAAGCGAGAGAAAAAGTATAGAAATACAGACTGAAATAGCTATTTTGGATTTAGAGGCAAAAGGGAGAGAGGAAGTAAAACCTTTGCTTGAGATGGCTATTGCACAGCAAGAGGAAGCAAGGGCTGGAGGGAATATTCTAGGAGAGACAAAGGGAGATGAGCAAGGCATCACAGCTGAGAAACAGAAGGATCTTGAGCATTTTATAGAGCCAGGAAAGGTTCAAGAAATAATGCAGCAGACTGTGGGTGGTGAGATTTCAGTTGATTTGACTAAAGCAGATATTGCCAAACGAGAAGAGGCGACGAGGGCGGCTGTAAAAGGACTAATGGACGGGGTTGACGAAAAGAAACAGCAAGTAACGAAAGAAGAGGACGAGAAGATGAAACAGTTTTCTAAACAAATTGAACAAAGAAGAACAGAGATTCGGGCGAAAGCCGAAGCGGCGAGAACCGAACTCGATGCGGCGAGAGCAAAGAAAGCGGAAGCTGACGATAACTTAGAGCAAGGACAGGACAAGTTGGGTGACTTGGAAGAGGAGAAGCGGGAGGTTTCTGAGAAGATAGATGAGTTAAGAACCGAGGTTGTGGAGTTAAGAAAAAATGTCGAAAAGGATGTGGCAATGTTGGAAAGTACAATTGAGAAAATAAGCGAGGTCAAGAAGGAAGGGGAAACGGCGGTGGGTGCACTACTGGAGATGGGAAAGGCGATAGGAAAGGGCGAGAAAGTGCTGGAAGATAGACTTAAAAAAGGAAAAAATGAAGTTGACGATGCTATGCGGGTAAGGTGGGAAGCGTCGAGCGCAGCGTGGTCAAGGAGGTGTGAAGCGGCGGATAATGCATATACTGAAGGAGTGAAGAATTTAAGTGATGAGTTGGTGAATAATCCAGATCTTGGAATCGCGAGGGAGAAAGACGGAATTTTAGCTGTCAAAGGCAAGGATCCTAGGAGTTTGAAACGTGGCGCAGAGGCTTTAAATGCAGCTTCCGATAGGCAGGATGTCTTGGAAGCGGAATGTAATGATACGAAGAAGCATGCTGGTGAGTTTTGGGAGATAAGGCAGGAGGGGATTGCAAAGGATCGTGTTTTGAAAGTAGCTGCTCTTGAGAGGGAGGCAGGCAGAACGAAGGCACAGTATGAAGCAGCAATGAATATGGTTAACACTATGAGTGTAGTAGCCGAAAAAGTATTCGGACCTGCGACCGAAAAGCCCTCGGTTGTCAGTTTCCTTAAAGGTGTGGGTGGTTTGATAGCCGGTGCTTTTGGCAGAAAGAAAGAGTAATTTGAGATTAGTAGCAATTAAAAAGGCGCCCGGGAGGGCGCCTTTGAGTTGGGATGGTTAATCCCGGTTTTCTTCTAATTCTTCGATGTTTCTTTTGGTTCTTGGGATATATTCGTGGTCCCAGCCGTCGGAATATAAAATGCCGATGACGCAGAAAAAAACGATCACGGCGCAAACGATGCCCCATCCGACATGGCCAAATGCCAAAAGGACGAGCCCGACGATGGAGATCAGTACTCCAAGTATTACAGAAATGAACCAGAGTGTCTTCTTTGACATGGTTGCCTCCGAATCTATTTACCGGGTTTCTTGGTCTCGATTTGAAGCCAGGCGGGGATCTCTGACTTGGAGATATGATCGTCGTCGGTGAGGGTCTCCAGCATCAGACTCTTGGTTCTTTTGAGCTCTTCAGTCCTGTCGTCGATGTAAATGAAGAGAACGACGGCGACGATGAGAACAAAGAGGGAAACGAACCCAATAGTGTTGGCTTTGAGAATAAAGGCAAGCAGGGTCTCAAAAGCTCCAGCGAACGTACAGGCACGGGCAAGTATCCGCTTGTTAAAGTACTTCCGATAAGCGCTTTCCACGATGTCGTAAGGTTTCATGATTTCTCCTTGTACTGGTCCAGGTTAGTTTTTTTTGAATCAATAGTTCAAAGTGCTGATGGGTATTATATCCTGTAATATGTAAAAAGTCAAGCAAGCGAGAAGGTATTGGGTATAAAAATGCCCCGCCAATGGCGGGGCTTGTGTTATTTACCTGTTTTGATTTTTGCGCAGGATGGTCCGATGACGACCGGGCCAATTTTGAGAAATGCGGAAACAGCTGCAATTAGCTGTGCAAACCGAGATGGTTCCTGGTTCTTTTTCATTCTCGGCGAATAAACATTTTGAATATGCATCAAAGCCTCCAGTTAATTTAGGGTACAAGTTGTGGAGTATAGCCTTCAATATCGGGTAAATCAAGATAAGGTTTCTTGGGTTAGTTTACTCGGTTGGCATAGACAAAAAATCTGACCGGTGAATTCCAAAGTTGGCAAGTATACAGGATCAAATTCGCATTGTATTCGGTTATTTTTGTGCCTGTCTGAACAGAGTAAACTTTGTATTCATACGGACGCTGACCCCAAATTATTTTTATTGTGTCTCCAACAACGAGTTTGGGAAGATCGATAAAGGAGTTAAGTTTTCTGAAAGCCGCTGACCAACTAAGATAACCCCAGCGATGAGCGGCGAGGATAATGGGGAGAGAATTATCTTCGGGTGTACCAAAATTGGGTACACGCCAAACACCGAGCTTTAAAATATTTTCCCAGTCGGTTCCTTCGTGGATTAAACCCTTAACGCCAATCTTATCGATGAGTAAACCATTGTCTTTGGGAAGCGAAGGGTCGATATCGGGAAGGGGAATTTCTTTGATCTCAGGAGTACTGATAGGGGTGGCCATCTGAGGCGGTGTGTTTACTTGGTTGACTGTGGAGGCGATTGTGGAGGCTAGAGTGTCTGAAGTTTGGGGGAAAAGGCGGTAATAAAGATGGGGCCAAGAAGGGAGAAGGGTGGAAACTGCAGCAACTACCCAAAGTAAAACGCCAAGGGTGGCGAAGGTTTTTTTGCGGAGACGCATATGTTTAGTTTAGCAGAGGGCGGTTGTTTGTTCTCTAAATTATTGCCGTACTTGTCCTTCTGAGGACCGGCCACGTCGATTTGCCTGCGCAAATCGCGACCTACTGCGCGGCAGAAAATTCTTGGAGTACCAAGAAGTCCTGGCTTTTCTGCCTTGCGCAACTTCCTCATAAGGACGAAGTTCTTCGGAATTTTTTTGAACAAACAATTTGGAATGAGTTTGGGACAAAAAAGCACCCGGGTGGGTGCTTTGGAAAGATTTATTCGGGTTGGGCCGGCTTGATGGGATCGACGTGCTGGCGGTTTCGGTACAGGAAGGCGGCGGCTGCCAGAGCGGTGTCTCTACTTGCCGGATCGAGGTCGTCCGGGATGATGAAGCCGGGCTGGGTATCAACCCGGATGACAGCAGGTGGCTCTCCGCCTGGGCGGCGAAGACTTTCCTGAAGCCTGCATTCGGCGGCGATCTTTTTGTCAAGATTGGTCAGCCGGCCAGCGAGAATAATCACCAAGCCAACGAGAGCTGCATAGTTGCCCACAAAAAGATATGAGAATACGAAGTCGTGCGGCCTGGTCACCCAAAAAATCGTCATGGCCAAAAAAGCGAGCGCGGCGATACCGGTGTAGATGTGGTTTCGCTTCTTTTTTCGATCGAGCTCAATTTCACGGCCAAAGGACTCGGTAAGGGGGTCATCAATCTTTCTATTATTGAATATAAACATTTTTCCTCCTAGAATACAGATTGAATGTGTGCGTAATGGTTAAATTTCAGCCTTCGCTTGGCGTTTGCTGGGAAGCGGAGAGATCGCGCTGAGGTTCGATCACGATTTTGGCTTCGCCGGAGGCAACGCGTTTCTGGAAGGCCTTTTCTTTAATATTTTCGCGCACGGCCTTAATCAACCAGACGAGAAGGCCAATTACGATAAAGCAGACCGGCGTGGCAATGATGGCACCGATGATCGTTGGGTGAGAAAAGTGAACGATGGAAATCAGGGCGTAGATGATCCCGATAACCAGAATCAGGGGTTTGATAATATGGTCAATTACCTCGGTGTTTCTTGCGACCCGGGATTTTGAGTCTTTCAGGATCATTACCCTTATTTCTTCAGTTGTGGGTGGTGTCATTGGGGTTTCCTCTTTTCCGTTTGATGAAGTTTGTTTTGAAGCGCTTTTTCGATCTCGATATCGCCTTTCAGATCATAAATTTTGTAGATCATGGCCGCCTCAATTGGAAGAGTGATGGCCAAGGAAAAGATTTCGAATATTGAGATGGCCGGCAGACGGCTGATCAAGAACCACAAAAGAGTCAGGAAGGTGACTCCGGTGATGGCTGTAAGCAGATAGAAAATCCGCAGTTTGCTTTCGTGGCCCCATACCCGGAAACGGCTGAATTCGATCTCAATGGCGGGGTCTGGAGCAAGAAGATAGAAAAAGGGGAACATTATTTCCTCTCCAGGAAAAGCTGGAAAATAAACTCTAAGGCTTCCCAAACAAAGAGAGCCATTAGGGCGGCGGAGAAGGCAACGTCGATAGAATAGATCGTCAGCCAGGGCAGTTTTGGTGCCACAACAATCAAGGAAACTTGAAACAGCATGCCGAGAAGGATGGGAATGGCGATGAAAATAGCTGATTTTTCGATGGCCTTCCGGCGTTTTTCCGAGCGGATTACCATGATTCTGCGATTGATACCTTTGGTGATAGCATTTTCGGACATTTTGGCCTCCAGGGGGTATTAAATTGTCAAAGAATAAAGTGAGCGAAGTATAGCCTATAAGAGCGTAAATGTCAAGCCTTAGGCAATAAAAAATGCACCTTTGAAGGTGCATTTGTTTAAATGGGAACGTTTTTGATTTCGATTAGCCTGGATTGGATCTCTTTTTCGCGAACCACCCTATTCCGGAACATGTCCGCGGCAAAGAGGGCAACGAAGGTAACAAATACAGCGAGGCCCGTAATCCAGAATGGGGTTGAAAAAAAAGCCTGGGCCGCCATAGCTGCAAGTAACAACGCAATGGAAATCAGCAATGACTTTAATGCACGAGCAAAAGATTTTGTAAATCCTTCTTCTCGAGCCTTTGACATTTCGATAGCTTTGTCGATATATTTTACAGAATCGTCGACCATATGGTTCTCCTTTGAAATGGGTGAATTATTGATTTCGGGCGATATCGGCGGTATTCATCTTAAGCATGAGGTTATCTTGAATAACCAGCTCTTTTCTTATCATTTGCTTGAGCCTGCGCTTGATCGCAAGCAATACCAGGACGAGGATGAAAAGAATTACTGTGATGGCTATTAAATACGTGGGTAGAACGAAACAAAGACCGGTTATCGCCAAACTAGCCAAAATAGCTAAAGAGGCAATTAACAGGGGGTTAATAATGTCCTGTAGCAAGACGCGATGTTTTGTTTCATTTATGGTCGATTGCCTGTACTCAAACATAACATCTTTAGGTTGATTGGTCATGTGCCTCCCGGAAATAATTTGTCAAAGAATCAGATGGCGTAGTTTAACCTATAAGAGTAGAGCCGTCAACTTTCCTTTAGAAATATGGTTGTTGTTCTAGTTGCTAGATTGATATAGAAGTGGACGACTTATAGAATATGACTTGACAATTATAGCTTTGTGTGTTACACTACGCGCTAGTTTGACATATTGAATCGATTAAAGGTGAAATGGGTTTGGTTCGCAGTGCATACTCAAAATCTGCGCTGCAGCTAAGGCCTTACGCGTTTCACCCTTAATCGACTTAATTCCCAAACTAACCTCCCTTCCGTTGATTCTAAAAATATCCTCGAAATATCGGGGATGATACATGTTTGTATTTATCATGATTTTGGAGGTTTTGACTACGCGCTCTGCCTATTTGGGCAGGGAAGCGGAGTCACACTTTTTTTAAAAAAAACCGCCTAAGACTATAAAGTCTTGGGCGGTATTGGTTTTTTTATGTTAGCCCGGTCGAGTGCTTATTTTGTCAATTTGGCAGGAGGCGTGCTCGACTTCGCTGTCGGGTTCCAGATTGGTAATTTCGTTAACCAGGTTTCCTTGTGGGTCTTTGTAGGTATATTGGGCGGACTCAACGCAGCGATCTTCTTCCATATTGCGGATAAGATTGACCGCTTCTGTGCCGAAGGGGATTAAAACGCAGGCGTCAAACATAACATCGGAGCCGTCGATAGCGGTAACTTTATATTCGATATCGTCGATTTGGATTACCTGTCCAACGTACATCTCTTTACCATCGTATGTGGGGCTTCTCATATTTCTCCTTTTAAAACTGCGATTAAGGTAACATTGCCTTGTCGGTTGGGATTATACCCTATATAGAAAGATACAGTCAATCTGCGCTGAGATGCGATGGCTTGACACAGGAATATACCGATGTAGAATTAAGGGGTTGAGTGTGTTTGTTTCCCTTCCAGACTTTCAGATGAATTTTTTCAAATTTCCAAATTTTTACTAATCAAACCTAATTCCTTATCTTATGGCAGAAAAAGCCAAGACCTCTCGCGTTTCCGCTA
>CAISLM010000069.1 GCA_903886255.1 Candidatus Collierbacteria bacterium | reverse complement strand
TTGGTGATGCATTAATTAAATTTGCCAAAGCCGGCGGATCCGTCCTTATCTCCACCCACACACTCAACTTTGCCAAGACTTACGCGCAAAAGGTAGGAATTGTCCAAAAGGGGAAGCTGGTAAAAGAATTCTCGATAACTTCAAAAACAGATATTGACGAAATATATGAGCAAACAACTTCAAACATCTAAAATGTTAGGAGAATTAATCAAGCTTGATCTCCGTCAACTCCGTCTTTGGTTTTCAAAAAATACGGCTAGCAAAATATTCGTTATTTCGATATATCTTCTTATTCTTATTGGCGTCGGTTCGGTAATATTTTTGTGGTCAAATATATTCTTCAAATATTTAATAGGGTTTCAACAGTTCGGAGCCGATACGGCCGACTACATATTAAAAGGAGCCTTTGTTATTTTTTTCTGGATAGGTATTTTAAGTTCATTGATTGGGACTTCAACTTATTTACTTACGTCAAATCGTTTTACCGACCTTCTCATTACCATGCCCATAGCTGATAGCGTATTCACCTTGTATCAAACTTTGAAATCGCTTATCACAAACTCACTCCTTTTTTTAATCTCCATTTTTCCACTCGTATTGGGTTTTATATACAGCCAAAATTCCCCTAATAATCTGATGGGGTTAGTCGCCTTGTTTATCGCCTTAATCACATTAGTTGTCTTAACTCAATCAATTGGATCGACCTTGGCCTATCTCCTAACCTTTATCTCCAAAAAGAAATACGGACTTGTATATATTTTCATTTCAATTCTATCTATTGTCGCCATAACCTGGCTCCTAATTAGACTGATATTTCCTCCCGAGCTTAAGCTTCTTGATAGTATTCCGGCTGAAAGTTTTCGTGCGTTTTTTAATCTACTTCCTCTAAACGCCAATTGTTGGTTGTGTACCAATTTCATAACCATGTCAACTAATATGACCCTGTCCTCAATTCCCCTAATTGTTATGGCAGCTCTTTTCTTTGGTTTGTCCCTTATAATCCAAAAAAAGTTGTTTATTCCTTGTTGGCAGTCTGTCCGCATTCTTCCCGGGAAACCAATGAAGGCGTCCACAACTCCACAGTCTCTCTCTGGAATCAGCTTGGAAACGAAAGACATTTTATCCATTACTCGAAGCGTAAAGAACTGGGGATATGCCATATTCTTGCTCTTAATGGTTGTGACCTTTTTTGGTCTAATTAGTAGGGGATATGTTGTAGGGAGAATTCCCGAAAGATTTAGAATCAATGCAATAGCATTTTCTTTTGCCTGGCTCATATTTTTCTCGGGAACCTATCTTCTGCGCTTCGTTTACCCGCTGATGGTAAATGAGGGTAGAAGCCGTTGGTGGTTTTTCACCGGCCCCACTTCAGCGCCGAAAAAGGTGCTGCCCAAATTGGCAACATCCTTGCTTCTTTCACTGCCGCTATATCTGGTGGCATTAGTCCAGTGGTACTTAGTTCCATTTACAACTACCCCTCTATTTATGGGAGTCTTAAGCGTCTTGGCCATAACCTTTCTGGCCGTAGCCATGCCCTTGATGGGTATCATTAGCCCGGACTACTCACTGGCCTTCGAGCCCGATAAAGCCAGTACCAGCTTCACAGGGATTGTGTCTTTGATCCTAATCGTGACCCTAGGCGTTTTAGGAGGTTTCCTTATCCAGCTATCCTTAGCCGATGGGCTCAGCCAAAGCGTAGCTATAAACGTCTTTTTTGCCATTTCCATAGCCATATCTCTAATTCTATATTGGGTAAGCATTAAATCAACCGAAAAATACAGGCTGGATTTTTAGGCCTCTTTAGCGGCCTCGTAGGCTTCTGCATCGGCCTTTGTCGCATTTATCGTTCCATCTGGGTGATTAGCAGGGGAATAGATCGTATATAGCTTCAGAGACTCTGTACCTGAAGTATTAATAATGTTGTGGTTTGTGCCCGCAGGCACAATGACCACATCATTGGCTTTAAAAGCGATTTCCTCACCATTCAAAATAGCTTTCCCCTCCCCTGCCTCAAATCTGAAAAACTGGTCCACGTTCTGGTGAACCTCCATACCTATCTCCTCGTTTGGTAGTAGGCTCATCAAAACCAACTGGCTATGCGGGGCCGTAAACAGTACTTTTCTGAAATTTGTATTATTGAGCGTTTCTGTCTCAATATCTGCATGAAATCCAGTCATTTTATTGGCTAACTAATAACTGATTTCATCTTACATCCATGGGTAATTTTTAGCCAACCATGGTTGACAATCGACCTATAATAGTGTATAATGCGCAACTTATGATAAACAACTTAATCTTGAGTCTATCCATAATGATCCACTCTACGAATCAGGCACACTTGTCTTTACCTTACGCACAACCTGGGGAAACAATAATTGCCTCTAGAGCCATGTCTCTGGATGATCGTTATCCTGCCAAAAGTGTGAGTGATGTCTTCAAAGACAACATACTACTTAACGTGGCCTATTTGGATGGTCGTGTGACCAATGCTAAAGACGTTAACTGGGGCAGCCTGGAGCAGCCATTCAAGTCGGAGTTTACCCTTCAGCCCAAGCAAACATTTGCTTTCCACGATGCTGTTTTACCCGAATTTCAGGGGAAAATTGCACTCACCACCAACGCCCATTTTAATAGCCAAGATGGATTCAAAACCGATGGATATTTGTTCGGAGACGGCGTTTGCCATCTAGCCTCCTTGATTAACTGGGCAGCCAGAGACGCAAATTTACAGGTTGAAGCACCAACTAACCATAACTTTGCCGTTATTCCTGAGGTTCCCAAACAATATGGTGTGGCTATCTATTACGACCCAAACAACCAGTCCGCCGGCGCTAGAGAAAACCTCTATATAACCAACAACAAAGATAAACCTGTAAACTTTGTCTTCGAATACAAAGATGGTTATTTGTCTGTCTCTGTGACCACTGCCGCTTAATTCTTCCTTATCCCAAAAAAAGAAGCCAACTGCTCGTAAGGAACAGGTGGCTTCTTCTCTGATTTACACCGGATATCATGAACCAAACACTCTGATATCTTAAGCTAAGTGCAAGGTCGGTTACTTACTTTCCGGTTTCTACTGATATACAGCACACATACCCCAGAGTGGGACAAGATCCCTAGGCTGTGCTGTCACCTTTAAAGTGCGGTGTACCAAAAAGAGCTAAGAAGGTCGTAATTTTGTTAACTTATCCCTACGCTCCTTTATGTGGGATTAATTACAATTTACACATTTCCCAAGTGATTGTCAATAGGTTATCTAAAGCTACGAGTGTAATGGTGATTACAGAAAAGTAATATACTAAATTAGTGAAAATTAATTTGATTATTACAATATTAATTGCCGGGGTAATCACCTTCTTCCTATTAAATTTCAATCGATCAGCCATTATAAATAAACAAATATCCAACATGAAGCTCTCAAGCCCGGCGTTTGTAGACAATCAAAAGATTCCTGTTAAATATACTTGTCGAGGGGAAGGGATAAGCCCTGCTTTGGATATAACCGAAATTCCCGAAGGCACCCAATCTCTTTCCTTGATTTTAAAAGACCCCGATGCTCCCTCAGGAACCTTCATTCATTATGTTGTTTGGAATATCTCTCCCGACACAAAAAATATTCCCGAGAATGCCACTCCATCAGGATCAGTTGTCGGGACAAATACAGCCGGTAGAAATATATTTGTTAGCCCTTGCCCACCGCAAGGTCAACATCACTATATATATTATCTTTACGCCCTCGATACCACACTAACCTTGCCTCCGGAAGCTAGCTCCGGCGATATGGAGTCCGTTATGGCCGGACACATACTTGGTTCCACAACTTTGACAGGAGTTTTTCCCTAATCGAAACTGATATAATAAACCGGTAACAAAGACGTTAGAGCCGAAAGTATCACTCGGCGAGTCGGAAGAAGAATAAAGTAGACCTTCCCGGGGAGCCCGTAAAAGCCATAACTAAGTAAAAAATTAGATGGTACCGTCAGAAACAATAGTTTCCGACTCTAATCCTGTAAGCCTTTGGCTTAGCGGGATTTTTTTGTAATAAAATGAAAAACCAAACCAACCATAAAATCCTGGAAGTCGAAGCCACACCCGATTTTCCGAAGCTAGAAAGAGAGCTGTTAAATCATTGGTATACCGATGGTATCGTCGCCAAATATCTTCACAAAAACGACAACTCAACGAAGAAATTCTCTTTTCTTGATGGTCCAATCACTGCCAATAATCCCATGGGCGTACATCACGCTTGGGGAAGAACCTACAAAGACCTTTGGCAGCGCTATAAAACTATGCGCGGTTTCGAACAGCGCTATCAAAACGGCTTTGACTGTCAGGGGTTGTGGGTGGAAGTAGAGGTTGAAAAAGAACTTGGCTTCAAAACAAAAAAAGATATTGAAGTTTTTGGTGTTGATAAATTTGTTGATCTGTGTAAAGCCAGAGTTCTTAAATACTCTGCGATACAAACCGAACAAAGTAAACGATTGGGATATTTCATGGATTGGGATCATTCATACTTCACCATGTCCGACGCCAATAACTACACTATTTGGCATTTCTTAAAAGTTTGTTGGGAAAAGGGTTGGATATACAAAGGTCACGATGCGGTTCCGTGGTGCCCGCGTTGTGAAACTGCAATATCTCAACATGAGATGCTCACTGAGGACTACAAGGAAATTACACACAAAGCTATTTTTCTTGAGCTGCCCATCATAGATAGAGACAACGAGTTCCTAGTTGTTTGGACAACGACCCCTTGGACAATCCCAGCCAATATTGCTGTTTCTGTAGACGCAACTCAGGATTATGCGCAGGTCGAAGGAAATACCGGCAGTAAATTCTGGGTTTTAAAAGCATTAGTCGATTCGGTCTTCAAAGATGGTTTCAAACAGATTCTCCAAACAGTCCGAGGTTCCGAATTGGTTGGTCTCCACTACAAGAGTCCATTTGACTCCATTCCTGCTGTCGCTGAAGTTGCCAAGGAAAATCCTAGCAGGTTTCATGTCGTAGTTGCCACAGATTCATTCATTCTTCCGATTAG
>CAISLM010000068.1 GCA_903886255.1 Candidatus Collierbacteria bacterium | reverse complement strand
GATAAATTCATTGCCAAACGCAAAGCTGCGGTCGGTTATGTAAAAAAAGGCAAAGAAAAGAAAGAATCGGACACAACTCCCAAAACTCTCAAGGAGATGCTTGAGGCCAAAAAAAAGGCCGAAGCCAAAGCCGCTGCCGAACCCAAAGCCGAGTAGCTGAAGCCCGCTTTAAAAGCGCTCCCCCTTATCGATGTAAAATTGATCTAAGTCTATGGATAATCAATACATTGCGTCGGAAATCTCCCGTATCGAAAACGAAATCAAGGCTAATGAAGCCCTGATTAACGATCCTGATCTGGGCACATTAGCCAAGTCAGAAGTCGAAAAACTCCAAAAACAGCTCGAAACCCTTCAAACATCCACACAACCGAAGGAAGGTGAAACAGAATCGGGCGAAAACTTTAATGATTCCCCCGCCATTATTGAGGTTCGTGGTGCTGCAGGTGGCGACGAATCAAAAATCTTCGCCGGAGATCTTCTCCGCATGTATACCAGGTTTGCCGAAGAACAAGGCTTCACTATCGAAACCATAGATGAAGGTATTGTGAAATTTTCTCGTCCCGATCGCTCGCTCTGGAATCATGGAGCCTATGAAACCTTTCAATTCGAGTCTGGCGTTCATAGAGTCCAGCGTGTACCGGTAACTGAAGCACAGGGGCGTTTACAGACCTCTACGGCAACTGTGGCGGTCCTTCCCGAGATTAAGTCTGCTCAGATAGAGATCCAAGAATCTGACCTAGATTGGCAATTTACCCGTGCCGGTGGACCGGGAGGCCAAAACGTCAATAAAGTTAGCACCGCAGTTAGACTTACACACAAACCTACAGGATTGGTAATCTTCGTTCGTGAAGAACGTTACCAGGCTCGAAACAAAGAAATAGCTCTTAATCTACTCCGCTCCAAGCTTTGGCAGCTTGAAGAAGATAGGCGTCTCAGTGCCCTATCTGATAAGCGATCCGAAGCTATTGGCCGAGGTATGCGCTCAGAAAAAATTAAAACCTACAACTACCCTCAAAACCGACTGACCGATCACCGGCTCAGTAAATCCTGGCATAACCTCAAGGAAATCATGGAGGGCAAGCTTGCAGACGTTTTTGAGTTCACGCTGCTGGAATTTAATAGGCCCGCAAAAACAGAGTAAACCACCCTATAACTTGACAAATTAGCGTAGTCGTGCTAGAATACTTCGAAATTCCACACATTCAAATTCATTCTGGAGGATAAATGAAATTCACATTTGCAGGAATCGTGTCTGTCACCACAGACAACAAAACATTGGTAATTTCACAGGGGGCGCAAAAGCAACTCTTTCCCATCCCGGATGGTTTCCAAGTTGCGATTGCTCCAACACTCACGGAAGCCGGTATCATCTTCGAAAACGGCTTCATCGTTGTAACGGAAAAAACTGCGCTGCTCCTGACAAAAAGCGAGATCTTCAGCCGGATTGAGGTAACACCTGCTTCGGAAAAAGATGCAAAACTGTTCTTCCTCGCGGCTCAAGATGATCCGGATGTATTGGCCTTCATGGAAAAAGCCAAGGCCGCATACAACCAATACAGCGCGGAAATTCTCAGCATAGTGGAAAAGGTGCACGAACAGCTTCCTGAAGATGGCGAGACCGCCAAGCTGTACAAATATCTATCCGGTGCAAATTGGAAAGAAGCATTTAAGGAAGTCGCCGCGGCCTTTGCAACCACCTTTCCAAAACAGGCAAGCCTGATCGCCGGTATCCTCAACGAAAAAGGCAAGACCTGGATGTCTGATCTAGCGAAATAATGATTGCCGCCCTCGCGTTTGAAAAACCGAGGGCGGTTTTTATTGGTATAATCGCTCAGAAAGAACCTTAAATTCAGAATGGAGATAGCATGGATATCATTCCAAATCCGCCAAAGTTGCCTGAAAAGAAAGGCAAATTCAAAATCCCTAATCGTCTAATAATGCCACTATTCTATATCGGAATTGCAATTCTAATCCTAATCGTCGGTCTTTTCATTCCGGGTATCGCCGATGAAATAGTTCTCGAAAGTGCCTGGATCCTTGTCGTTGCAGGTTTCGAAATTTGGAAAAAATTCCAGTCAAGAAAATAGTCTCACCCTCCGCGCCAAGCGGAGGGTTTTTATTCAATAACTATTATTTGTTATTGGTTATTACGCCTTTAAGTACTTCCAATGCCTTATCCATTTGGTTATCTGCAGTAGGATTTTTGTCATCGAACTTAAAAACTATCGGTACATCGGGATCAAGTCCGTTACCATGGATATTTCTCCCTGAGGGTAAAAGCCACTCGGCAACAGTTACATGCAAACCGGAACCATCCGGTAGATCCTCAGCCTCCTGGACTGTTCCCTTGCCAAAGCTTTTCTCACCAATAAGTTTTGTTCCCAATCTCTCATGTAAAGCTCCAGCCAATATTTCTGCAGCAGACGCTGACCCTCCATTTATCAAAACCACTATTGGCTCTCCGATAAGTCGACCTGTTCGGTCAACATTCATTACTTGTGTAGTTTTGTTGTCTCTTTGTGCCACAATCTCACCGCTGCTAATAAACTCACTACCAAGATCAACGGCTCTCTGTAGGAATCCGCCTGGATTGTTTCTTAAATCTAAAATTACACCCTTGGCATTTTTACTTTTAACCTCGTCGACAATTTTGTTCCACTCGGTCAAAGTTTGTTCACCAAACTTATTTACGGAAATCACTGCCACGTTTCCCGAATCAATCCACTTCAAATCTGTTGACGGAACATTAATAGTGTCTCTTACAAGTGTTACATCTCTGGATACTTTCTCACTGGCTCTAAATATAGTTAAGGTCACTTCCGTTCCTTTAATTCCTCTTATCAAGTTGACCGCATCATCTAAAGTCATTCCTGTCGTGTCCTTATTAACGTTATTTTTCTTATCAATTATTTTTAAAATCAAATCCCCGGCTTTCAAGCCGGCATTAGCCGCAGGAGTACCTTTCAAGGGAGACATAACCGCCAGAGTTTTATCTACATAACCAAGTTCAATTCCAACACCACCAAATTCACCCGACAAATCTTCTTTTGATCGTGTGTTATTTACCGGTGGGAAAAAGTTTGTATAAGGGTCACCTAACGCCTTTGTCATTCCCTCGGTCGCACCATACATCAGCTTTTTAGGATCAATATCCTGAGGTTTTAGATAACTGGCCTTCAACCTTGCCAGTACATCGTTCATTGATGTCGTATCAATCTCCGAAAAATTTTTTACACCACTCCCAGCTTTCCATTCTCCCAATCGGAATCCTCCATAAACCAGCAGACCGGAAACAACAATAACGACAACCAACTGCCTAACTTTTTTTAGGTTCATGGGCGGGAAACTTGTAATTGTTAATTAAACTTTGTCGGTTACGGGTAGAAGAGCCAAATGTCTGGCGCGTTTGATTGCGCGAGCCAATCTTAACTGATGT
>CAISLM010000067.1 GCA_903886255.1 Candidatus Collierbacteria bacterium | reverse complement strand
CGAACAAGAGGATCAATTCTGTTATTTGGATACTTTGGCGTATTGGACTCCAATGTAAATCCAACCTTTGATTTACTCGCCTCCTCCATAATCAAAGTTGTTTCTTCCTCGTCTGTCATTCCCCAAGCTACAGCCAGAAGATTACCGAAAGGATGAAAATAATCCTGTCTTTTGTCATCTCTCCAGTCGGCAAAAAATTTTCCGTTCCACAATTGCTCTCGGAGACTTGCCGCAATTTCGTTTTGTTTATCCACGATTCCCAGCTCATGGTACATGTTCCAATAAATAATATTTGAATACAATATATTTCCCCATTTCTTGGCAGCGTCATTCCACTCACACATCTCGCCATCCCAAAGCAAGCCATTCTTCTCTTTGGATTTAAGATATCCAAGAGCCATTTCAACTTTAGGCACAAATTTTTCCACCTCGGCTTCTCCTCTTTTCCATAACTGTGCCAACGTCATTACCGCCAAAGTCGTTCCGTCAAGCACTTCTGCACCAAATCCACGCAGTCTATATGTCGGCGACGGTTTCTCGCTCTTTTTCGGATGACCAAAATATTTTCCGATTGTTACCGGGCCATTCATCACCCGATATGGAATCATTCCATCTTTTCTCTGGTAATTAAAAAACGTCTCCACCATATTCCGGACAACATCATAATCATCTATCGCCATTGCTCCCATCGATGCAAAAAATCCATCTCTACCCCAATAATCCGTAAAATGATGTGTCCCGGCTACGATTCCCCCTTCCTGGTAACAAGCTCTCAGTTCATCAATCGCAATTTCATTTGCCGTTTCTTTCATATCGTGTCTCAAAGTATACCAACAAAAAATCCATAAATATTTGATATCCGCCTCAATGTTAAAATGAAAAGTGACCTGGATTAATTACACCTTTATTTCCGTTTTCTTTTTTTCTCTTTTAGGTTTATCCCAAAGAATTGTCGCCACTAAGTCAAAATTCCCTCGAGCTGCAAGTTTCATTTTTAATTCTTTGGCTACCCTATCCACTCTTATTTATTTGACTGTTACCGGAAATTTGAAAAACATTAATTTCAAAGCTTCTTTCTTCGCCTGGGGCATTGCCCTGGTCGCCTGTTTCTTTTACGCCATCTTCGAAAGGAATCGGTTCCTGGTTTACAAATATCTCGATGCCTCGGATGCCAGTATTATCAGCAATGTCAGTATTGTGATCTCCATTGTTGGAGCATTATTCATTTACCACGAAAGCCTTTCCTTACCAAAGATCATCGGTTCTCTATTGATCATCTTGGCGCTTTTTATTGTTTCCCAAAGCAAATCAAGGGTGTCTCACTTCACACTCCATGGTTTGCTTTTTGGAATTCTCATTTTTTCCACACTCGGAATCGCGTCAATGCTGGATAAGGCCGGAACCATTAACTTTAACTCAAGTACCTACAGTATTATCGTTTGGGTCATCCCCACTTTAATGGTGTATTTTCCCTATATCAAAAGATCTGAAATAAGCACAGAAATTAAAATTGGCAACTGGAAAATAGTCCTTGCGGCAATCCTGAACGCCCTTGGATACATCTATATCTTGAAGGCTTTTGAGATTGCCGAAGCCACCAAAGTTTTGCCACTGGCTCAAACTTCAACTTTCTTCACCGTGATCCTCGCTGCTCTATTTCTACGCGAGAATGAAAACCTGGGTCGTAAAACCATCTGTGCCATTCTGGCCATCGCCGGCTCCGTTCTCCTCATCATGTCATAATCAGCATAAACATATTGACTATGGGGTAGACTTTTGATAAACTTCCTGCGTACACAAAATTCCCCAGGAGGCACAAATGACAAAACAGTATGAAGATGAGGATAATGATCCTGAAGTAATCGCTGCAAAGGCAGAGGCAAAGGCCAAAATCCTTGAAGCACGCGCCAAGCTCCACCCGGTCGCCCAATTGGCCTACACCATTCTGGATGGCATCGGTAACTTGTTATCCGGGCTCGGCTGTTTGATCGCTTTCCTCGCAGGGATAGCCGCACTTCTCGCCATCTTCGCCCCGCACATCTTTACTAGCTTATTCGCTCGTTAGCACTTTCTTTTAACCGCTCAATTGGGCGGTTTTTTTACCACAAAAATCCGCTATTATGCTAATCCTTTGTTTGCCGAGGCATAAATTTGACATCCTATAGCATTTATGATACAATCCACAAAGAAGTTCACACTAAATCGAGCCCCATTAGGCTCACGTTCCGAGGCCAAACCCTCAAGGAGATCGTTATGAGCATAATTAACATCTTTGTAGCCTTTGCTTCCTACCTTCTGCTCATGATCTTGGTCTATGCAAACAGCAAGGTAGTACGCAATATTCTATTGATTGCTGCGCCTGCACTTATCTACCTCTTCACATACCTGAGCGGCGCCGTCAAATATATTCCGAGTCAAATGCTCGGACACGCTATCGCTTTCATTATCGGGCTCATGATCTATCGCTCAATTGACAAACAAGTCAAAGAAGCGGAAACCTTAAACAAAACAAAGTAATTACGAATCAAAGAACCTCCAAGAGAGGTTCTTTTTTGTAACAAACTAAAAAATCCACCCAAAGGTGGATTTCTTAGTTTGCCCGGCGATGATCTACTTTCGCAATCAGTTGCCCAACTACTATCATCGACGCTGACCTGTTTCACTTCTCTGTTCGAAATGGGAAGAGGTGGGGCCAAGTCGCTCAGATCACCGGACAGAAAATATTTCGAGGTCTCAAAATATCTTCTTTCTGGTGAAAAAAGCTTTAAAATTTTAAACTACTTAGGATTACTCCCTGAATAGTGAATAGATGATTGCAAAAAGATAGCATGATAGTTTTGATTTACTCTTCGAACATTAGTACAGATAACCTAAACAACTTGCGTTGCTTACAGCCTCTGCCTATCAACGTAGTGGTCTACTACGGTTCTTTCGCTAGCTTGCGCTAGCATGGATTTCTCATCTTGGGAATGGCTTCTCGCTTAGATGCATTCAGCGATTATCCAATACCATTGTGGCTACCCAGCAATGCGTCTGACGACAACAACTGGCACACCAGGGAATGGCTCACCTTGGTCCTCTCGTACTGAAGGCAAACTCCCTCAAAAATCCCACGCTGACAGCGGATAGAGACCAACCTGTCTTACGACGGTTTGAACCCAGCTCACGTAGCGCTTTAATGGGCGAACAGACCAACCCTTGGAACCTTCTTCAGCTCCAGGATGCGCTGAGCCGACCAAAAATAATACATATAAATATGTTTATTTGTGCTCTCCAACTATTACTAGTGGTTTGGACTATATCTTTCGTAAAATACGCTTTTTATTTTCACTCACGTTTTTACTTATTGGCGTTTGATAAGCAACTTCAAAAAATTGTTTATCTCATCTCATACCTAAACGGTATTTTGAATCAGTCTCTACGGGGTCAATCCTTTCGGACGACTTCCCACGATGTTAACCTAAAGTGTTCATTTTTAGGCATTCTTCGTTATAAGCCAAATTT
Organism: Candidatus Collierbacteria bacterium; assembly: GCA_903886255.1. Lineage (GTDB taxonomy): Bacteria > Patescibacteriota > Microgenomatia > UBA1400 > MFAQ01 > UBA2277. The sequence continues at coordinate 2,790 of CAISLM010000067.1, read as the reverse complement.
ATCTCCTCGACATGTTTGGGTCAATGTCTATCGAGGTAGCGAACCGCACCGTCGCTGTGGACGCTCAGGTGCGACTACTCTGTTATCCCCGGGGTAGCTTTTATCCGTTAAGCCCGGTACCTCCCACGAAGTACACGAGGATCACTTAGACCTACTTTCGTATCTGATCGACTTGTATGTCTCACAGTTAAGCACCCATATACCTATGCGCTTACACTCCGATTTCCATCCGGAGAAAGGGTACCTTTGTGCGCTTGCGTTACTCTTTAGCAAGCAACCTCCCCAGTTAAACTACCCACCAGACAGTGTTCCCTCCAAAGTTTGCATTTGGATTAGGTTAGAAACGTATATAGCAAAGAGAGGTATTTCATTGATGTACCAATATAAATACTGATACTCCCTCCTATGCTAAACAGTTACAGTACACATTTCAGTGCCAAGTTGTAGTAAAGCTCCACGGGGTCTTTTTGTCCTGCTGCCAGTAGGCCGCATCTTCACAGCCATTTCAAATTCGCCGAGTCTCTTCTCAAGACAGTTACAAAGTCGTTACACCATTCGTGCAGGTCGGAACTTACCCGACAAGGAATTTCGCTACCATAGAACAGTTATAGTTACTGCTGCCGTTCACCGGGGCTTCAATTGCAGCCTGGCATTCTTGCGAATGATCAGCCACGCATTTAACCTTCCGGCACTGGGCAGGTTTCAGCCTGTATACCTAAGCTTTCGCTTTTGCACAGACCTGTGTTTTTGTTAAACAGCCCCTTTGTAATCTTTTGTTGTAGCCATGATTTTGCTCATGACAAGGCATCTCGTAGAACTTACGCCTAGCTAATTTGCCGAGTTCCTTAAGAAGAGTTCTCTCGCTATCCTTGGTCTACTCGACCAGAGCACCTGTGTCGGTTTGTGGTACGGATTATTTGCACTCTCGTTGCGACGCTTTTCTCGGAAACTGAAGTCATCTGACTTGCCCAGCTTACGCCAGACTCGTGTTCACAGCTCGTGTAAACGCCACTACGGATTTGCCAATAGTGACTGACTAACTGCTTAAGCGTATGTATCTTCAACACACCGCCCAGACTATCCAACTTCGTCCCGCCCCAACTAATAACGATTGCAAACAAGGACTGGAATATCGACCAGTAATCCATCGGTTACGCCATTTTGGCCTCACCTAAGGGTCGCCTTACCCTACGTCGACGAACGTTGCGTAGGAAACCTTGCTCATTCGGATATAAAGATTCTCACTTTATTACGCTACTCATGCCGGCATTCTCACTTCCTGCTGCTCCAGCTACCCTTACGGGCCACCTTCAAAGCCACAGGAACGCTCCTCTACCACTTACATCTTGCGATATAAATCCCTAAATTCGGTAATATATTTAGCCTCGTTACGTCTTCGGCCGTGTATCTCTCGGCTAGTGAGCTGTTACGCTTTCTTTCAAGGATGGCTGCTTCTGAGCCGACCTCCTAGGTGTCTGAGAAATGACACGTCCTTTTCCACTTAATATATATTTAGAGACCTTATTTGAGGGTCTGGGATGTTTCCCTTTTGCGACTGGAGCTTAGCCCCCAGCCACTGACTCCCGTACAATTGATATGGGTATTCGGAGTTTGGTTGGAAATCAGGATTTTATTCCTAAAGTCCATTCAGCACTCTACCCCCCATACCGTAAATACGAGGCCATGCCAAAACATGTTTCGAGGAGAACCAGCTATCTCCAGGTTCGTTAGGCATATTACCTCTAACCACAAGTCATTGGATGATTTTGCGACATCAACCCATTCGGGCCTCCAGTTGAATTTCTTCAACCTTCACCCTGCTCATGGTTAGCTCACCTGGTTTCGGGTCTACACAACACAACTACACGCCCTGTTAAGACTTGGTTTCCCTTCGGCTTCCCGAAACTTATCGGTTAACCTTGCTGTGTTGAGTAACTCGCCGGCTCATTCTTCAATAGGCACGACGTCATCCGCCTTGCGGCAGACTCCGTCTGTTTGTTAGCAATCAGTTTCAGGATCTTTTAATAGGGTTACTCGCCCTTCTTTTCACCTTTCCCTCGCGGTACTAGTTCACTATCGGTCAGTAAAAGTATTTAGTCTTGGACTGTGGTCAGCCCAGATTCGATCTAGAGTTTGCCGTCTCTAGATTTACTTAGGTACCAAACTTTAGTTTTTCCAATTTCGAATACGGGACTCTCACCCCCTATGGTCAACTATTCCAAATTGTTCTTCTATCGAAAAAACTAAGTTATGTCTGGCCCTGCAACCCCACCAATAAATTGATGGTTTAGACTCGCCCCTGTTCGCTCGTCGCTTACTAAGGGGTTCTCATTCGATTTCTTTTCCTTTGGGTACTTAGATATTTCAGTTCCCCAAGTTCCCGAAACACTTTGATAAATCAAAGCGTAACAACCAGATAAATCTGGTTAGGTTTCCCCATTCGGACACTACCGGATCATAAGTTCTTGCCACCTCCCCGATAACTTTCGCAGGCTTGAAACGTCCTTCTTCGGCTTTTACTGCCAAGGCATCCACTGATTGCATGAGTAGAATAAATCAAAAAAATTTCAAAATGAATTTGAATTCATGCGATCTACTTGCATAATCTATTCACTTTTCAAGGAGCAACTTCTCAAGCTCTCCAAGAGCTCGTGGTCGATTCTAAAGTAAGTCTCTCTTAGAGTCAATCACTAGTTCTCGGGCGTTCGGACGGTGTGGACCGTGCCGGACTCGGACCGGCCACCTCTACATTGCAAATGTAGCGCTCTACCAGATGAGCTAACGGCCCGT
>CAISLM010000066.1 GCA_903886255.1 Candidatus Collierbacteria bacterium | reverse complement strand
TGCTATCTCAAAGAATTTGATAACGTCGTCGTAGAGGCCTAATAACCCAAAGGAAATAAATGTAAAAAAGATAATATTTATTTCGTTGTTTACCGGGTAGACATGAGTAATTTCAAAACCCATCCGTTGCAGGAAAGGCATGGTGAAAGCAAAGATAAGACTGGTGATAACAATAATCAACAAGCCACCACCCTCCGGAGTCCTGGCTTTGGACCTAATATGGGTTGAAGCTTCGTCGGTTTTTTCTTTTGAAACTGCAGTTTTGTTTTTGTAAAACTTTAGTCGATATAGAAAATTTACGAACGGAACAATGGAAAAAGCATGAACAATGAAAGAAAAAATAAGTATTCCGAGCAATAAATCCATATTAGATAACGCTAATTATTTTGGGTAAAAAGATAATGAGGGCGACTACGACGGCCAAAATGGCAGAAACTAGAACCATTCCGGCAGATACATCTTTGGCGATTTTGGCATCGGCACGCCTTTCGAGAGTGATGAGATCAACCATGGACTCTATCGACGTGTTTACCATTTCAGCCACGAGAACTGTATTTATCGTAAAAACCAGAACGAGCCATTCCACAGGACTGATGGAAAAATATATTCCCAGGAGAATTACTGCCACAGTTGCTAAAAGATGAAAGCGAAAATTTGGCTGGGTTTTAACCGCATAAACAATACCATCAAATGCGTGTTTGAAGCTGATTCTGTGTATTCTAAACGGATTTTGCATATTAGTTATATTTTAGCAGTGTTGGCCGTCATAGCATGAGCTGTTTTGCGATTCCGAACCAGAGAGGTGCGGCTGTTTCCGAACCCCACTGAGATGTTTGAGGCTCGTTTAGGGTAACAAGCATCGTATATTGTGGGTTGTCGGCAGGGAAAAAACCGATGAAGCTGGCTATTGTTTTGGTGGCGTCATAGTGTCCCTCGATTGGAACTTGAGCTGTGCCTGTCTTGCCGGCGATGACCATCCCCTTGGGTTTCGCGAATTTAGCTTCACCCATATCAACCGCCTGAATCATAATTTGGGTGGTCTGACTCGATGCCTCAGGGGAGAGAATTTGTTTTCCTTTACTAACTTGATTTTCAATGATTGTCGGCTTTAGATAGAAACCTCCGTTGGCAATCGCATTTACCGCCGAAATTATTTGAATTGGGGTTACTGCAATACCTTGTCCAAATGAATTGGTGGCTAGATCTATATCTCCTAAATCTTTAGCATCTCGGAGGACACCTGTTACTTCCTCCTGCAATTGGATGTCGGTTTTTTTACCAAAACCAAATTCACTTAGATATTGAGTAAATTTATCTTTCCCTAATTTCCTGGCGGCAAAGACCATACCCGTGTTGTCTGAGTTGATGATCGTCTCTGTCATTGTCGTGTTGGGGTGATATACCTCATTCCAAGTTTTAATCGTATATTTACCAACTTGAATTGGTCCGGCACAAATATCACACTGAGTGTCCGGAGTGACGACCTTTTCGTTTAGGCTGGCGGCCATAACCAAAACTTTAAAGATTGATCCCGGTTCAAATAAATCAGCGATGTTGGGGTTTTTGTAGCTAGTGTTGGGAAATTGAGAAAAGATTCCGGGGTCGTAGTTGGGAAATGAAGCCATAGCTCTTACTTTTCCGGTTTTTGATTCGAGGATAATGACATTTCCGGCTGAAGCTTTATATTTTGCGATTCCGTCCTTGAGCATGTTTTCGGCCAGGTATTGAATTTTTTTGCTGATGGTCGTGGTAATTGGTTTTCCCTCAATCGCATGAAGAAATTGATAATCTCCAATTAGAATTGGGTTCCCTTTTGCATCTACTTCGGTTCTAACTTTTCCACCGCGCCCTCGAAGAAGCCTGTCCTCTGCCCCTTCCAGACCAAAGTAACCCTGTTCTTCTCCACTCGCATCTTGACCAACAAATCCCAAGACATGGGCAGACATACTTGCTTCCGGATAATAGCGGACATATTCATCTTCGAAACCAAGTCCGGTGATATTTAGTTTTTCAATTCTGTCTTTGGCTTCCGGGGTTAAATAGTGTTTTAAAGAGACCCAGCTTGAGTCAAGATCTAGTCTTGATTTTAAATATGTTCGTATATCGGCATCAGAAGAAGCTTCGGGGTCTTTATCAAGATTTTCGACGAGCTTTTCCACCAGATCGTTCTCACTTATCGTCAGCTGAGGCTTATAAACATAAAGGTGATATAAATTTTTTGTGCCGGCCAACACATTGCCTTCGGAGTCCAGTATATCTCCCCTTTTTGCGTCCAGATAAGTAACTGTTTCATGTTGATTGTTCGCTTTAGTTTGAAGCTCGGGTCCACGAATTATTTGCCAATAAAAAAGTCGGAATAATATTACGAGACCAACCAAAGGAATGAGATAAATGACAATCTTTAGACGTTTTTGGACTAGGTTCTCCGATTTGATAGACATTTATTATCTCGAAGCAAAGGTTGGAGGTGTGGGAACGAAAACTATGTTACTTGATCTAATGAACCCTCGACTTTCTGCCAAGCTTTCGATATTTTTTAGCTGGGAGGCTTCTTCGATCTTAACAGATATTTCTTGATTTTCCTTCTCTAAGCTTAATGTCTTTGTCTCAGCTTGGCTGACGGCAACACCTTCTGTGGCCAGAGCATTGGTGCCAACTAAACTTAGGGCAGCGAGACCGACAAATACCACCATTGTAAATATAAAGGCGGTTTTGTAACTAATTATTTTTTTTAGCAATTCTAAGCTTTGCACTTCTCGTTCTTTTACTGATTGATAATTCGGATTTCGAAGGTTCAATTGGTTTTTCGTTAATAGCGCTTAATACACCCCTTTCCTCTTCCTTTTTGATGAATTCTTTTACGAGTTTGTCTTCGCCGGAATGGAAACTGATTATTCCCATAAACCCATCTTTTACAAGAAGACCCGGTAATTGAGGTAAAAGCAGATTGATATTTTCTCTTTCAAGATTGACAGCCATGCGGAGTGCCATAAATACTTTTGTGGCGGGATGAATTTTTCCGGGACGACCTTTTTTAACTCTATAAACCAGATCGGCTAATTGTCTTGTAGTTCTGATTGGAGAAATTGTTCTCTGCTTCGCAATAATTCGGGCTAATGGTTTTGCAAAGGGTTCATCGGCAAGATTGAATAGTTCGACCAGCTCCCCTTCGTTTAAAACTGCGAGAAGGTCGGCGGCAGTGACTCCTAAATCCTTTGTTAAACGCATGTCTAGTGGCTCATCAGTGTTGAAACTAAATCCCCGTTCCGGGGAGAGAATTTGAAATTGAGAAGGCCCAAGGTCGACCATAATCCCGTCGAATTTTGGGAGTTCCAATTTCTTAGCAAATTCTCCAACCTTGATAAAATTTCCACGGATAATGATCCAACTAAAATCTTTCGGCGCGGGCACTGAAACGTTGTCAGATTCAAAAATTAGGGGCGAAAATTCCTCCGGAACAAAACTGACGGCTCTTTTGATTGCTTCAATATCAATATCGAATGAAACAACCCTACATCCGGCTTCGAGAGCTTCCTCGGTATGTCCCCCATCACCTAAAGTTAAATCTAAAAACAAATAATTCTTTTTAAAACCATAAAGTTTTTTTAATTCACCTTTGTAGGCCGGAAAGTGTCTTTCGATTGTGTTTATCATAGATCGATTCCTGCCAAACCTTGGTCGGCTTGGTTAATTGTTTGCGCTATTAATTCAAGGTGCTTGTGATATGCATCTCTATCCCAGATTTCAACTCTGGTAAGGGTTCCTGCGACTACCACTTGTTTTTTTAAACTGACTTGATCTCTCAGATGTTCGGGTATTAGTGTTCGACCTTGACTGTCGAGATTCAATTCCACGGCCGACTGGACTAAGATACGAGTCAAGTTTCTGGCTCCCGGATTTGTTAGAGAGAGCGAGGCCAGCTTTTCGGAAAGCTTCTGCCAATATGATTTGGGAAAAAGAAACAGGCACCCATCTAGACCCCATGTGATTACGCCACCTGATTTTAGTTCTTCGCGAAAAGATTGAGGTATTGCTAGTCTCCCCTTGGCTTCCAGATTGTGGTAGTAGCGTCCAGTAAACATAATTCATATGGGCAGGCTTCAAAGTGGTGTATATAGGATACTTCACCACTCATCACCACTTTTGAGTATGATACACAATATATATGATGTCAAGGGGTGTGTAAAGAGGTTGTGAAAATCTTCGTAAGATCTCGGAAACATATGAAATAATAACTGTAGTGAAAAAGTATCTACTACCGCTTGCTGCGTTTTTGATTCCTGTCTTTGTTTATTTTTTGATTATTTTAGGATGGTCTGCGGGTGAAGATTGCGTGGCGGGGATAAACGGAATTGCACCTTCGGGAATCAGTGACTATTTTTATTGCCAGCAGCAAATCGATACCGGTGCATACAGCTGGCAGCACATACCCCAATGGCACTTGGTGGCAAATGATTGGCTAAAGGGTATCTTACCGTTATGGAATCCCCATCAGGGTGTAGGTGTGCCACTGGCAGCAAACTTTATTTCCGGTGCTTTTAATCCGATGCTCGTTATATTTAATCTTTTTGGATCAATATTAGTTACCCGATGGTATTTGGTATTTAGAGTGGCGTTTGCCTCTCTTGGTATGTACTTATTCCTTAACAAATTTACAAAAACCAAATGGGCCTCATTGGCCGGAGCGTTGTTTTTTGTTTTTTCGGGCTATTTCACTCAGTATTTTTCGATGAATCATCATGATATTGATTTTTGCCTTCCCTGGTTAATTTTGTTTGCGCTTCACGCTCGTGATAAGAAAATATTTTGGGGAATAAATTCTTTTTTGGTTGCTTTAAGCATTTTGGCGGGTATGCCGGAGTCAACATTTTTGGTTTTAGGTTTTTATTCAATTTTTTGTCTTTATCTAGCCTTTTGTGATAAAGGCGAGGAAAGACTCAGGATAATTAAGTTGTTTTTATTGAGTACCATATTGGGTGTGGCGATGTCGGCGATATTGTTATTACCCGGATTTGAATATGTCAAAAATGCAGAAAGCTCCCGGGTAATCGGGTTGGTGAATATATATAGTGTCGAGGCAAAAAATATTATTTATTGGCTCTTTCCCAGACTTGCCGGCCCATACTACAACATTCTTTCCAGAAGCACTGTTTTGGGTGTACAGAATATTAATTATTTTGGTGTACTGGGAAGTATTTTAGTAATTGCCGGTCTTTTTACCGATGGATTTGTTTTTATAAAAATATTTTTTCTGGTTCTCGTCGCCCAATATTTTGGGTTACTTCAATTACCTTTGAATTGGATACCGATTCTGAAAGACACCATTTATATAAAATACGCTTTAGGAATAATTAATTTCTTGGCTTCTATTCTTTTGGTAAAAGGGATCGTGCTATGGCAAAAAGATATCAAAAAAAGACAATTAATCTTTCGACTGTTTTTTATCATTGTGCTCTTGGGAATTATTTTTTTCGCAAAGGATTTATTGGCTACATTGGGAAACGTACCTCTTTGGAAGGCTAAAGCAACTTTGGCGTTTATTGTATTGCAGTCAGTTTTTGCTTTAATCTTAATTATTTTTCTATTCAAAATTAAGAAGGAAAAATATTTAGCGTTATTAATTATTTTGGAGATGGTGGCATATACACCAATTTTTGGAGCTAGATTTAGAACTACCAGTATTCAAGCACCGGAATTTGTAAATTGGCTAATGAAAAATAATGATGGCTCAAGAATTTTTTCTACGGATGGATATT
>CAISLM010000065.1 GCA_903886255.1 Candidatus Collierbacteria bacterium | reverse complement strand
GTGGGTCAGGCGGGACTCGAACCCGCGACACCCTACTTAAGAGGCAGGTGCTCTAACCAACTGAGCTACTGACCCGAACATGAGTATTTTAACATCAAACCCCTTGTCTTAGGTTAAAATATAGCTATTGCTCCAATAGCTCAATGGATAGAGCGCCGGTCTTCGGAACCGTAGGTTGCAAGTTCGAGTCTTGCTTGGAGCACAAAACTTGACAGATTCAGCCATTTCTGACAGGATAAAGAAGAGATTCTATGATAAAAAAGAGCGTAATTCTTCTTGTTGTATTTTTGGGCCTAACCGGGATTATTTTTACGATTAACTCAAAATCTATTGACAATTCTTCGATAAATGAATTGTCCAACAATTCCTACAAAAATACTGACAACGAATCATCTTCAATGACTTTTAATGATCCGGTGCTTTTTGCCGCTCTGCCGTCATTTGATCAACAAATTCAGACTTCGATTAAAACAGCTGACGCCAGGCCGGAAATTATTCGCCAATATTTAAACAAATTTGGTTCACCATTAGAACCATATTCAAACTTAATTGTTCAACTTTCCGACCAATATAATTTTGACTATCGATGGCTTGTTGCCATTGCTCAGCAAGAATCAGGTTTATGTCTACACATCCCCGAAGGGTCATATAACTGTTGGGGATGGGGTATTTATGGTGACAAAGTAACTCGATTTGACAGTTATGAAGATGCTTTAAGAAGAATTGCTCCTCAGTTTACAGAGATATTTCTAAAGGGAGAACAAGGTAAAGACCCAGCAGAAGTAATGAAAACTTATACACCACCGTCTGACGGATCGTGGGCAAAAGGTGTTTCCTCATTTTTTGGTAACCTTGAATAGTTTGTGCCGAGAAGAGGACTTGAACCTCCATGGGTTTCCCCGCTAGCTCCTAAAGCTAGTGCGTCTACCATTTCGCCATCTCGGCAAGATGCAACCTTGCCTATTTTATCATTCGATGCCCAAAGATATATTCTCAAAAAATCTAGCCCTGAGCCTAGTATTCAAGCCATTAAGTGTTAAAATCAAGATTGAATAATTCACGAAATAAATAAGATGAAACTAATTGTCAAAGAAACCAAAAAAAATACCGCACATATCGATGCCGTTCTCACGGAAGCCGAAGTTCTTCACGAAAAAGAGCATGCTATTGACGAATTGATAAGTTCCGTCACAGTTAAGGGTTTCCGTCAAGGTAAGGCTCCAAAAGCAATTGCCGCAGATCACATTGACCCGGACAAATTATCGAACCACATTCTGAACCACGTATTAAACAATGTTATTGATAAAACATTAAAAGAAAACAAATTCAAGCTTCTAGGCAGGCCTGTCCTGGAAAACATCGACTCAAAAGACAAAGATGGCTGGACAATAAAACTTTCATTACCTCTCTATCCAGAAATCGATATAAAAAATTACAAGAATCTCTTTTCTAAAAAAACAAAGACTGTCAAAAAAGACGCCAAACCCGAAACTGAAGAGGATAAAATCGAAAAAGTTTACAAAACCCTACTAGATAATATTAAGGTTGATGTTCCTGAATCCGTTATCGAAGAAGAAACAAATTACAGTCTCGAAAAACTTCAAAGCCAAGCTAAAACTCTTAATCTAACCCTTGAAAATTATCTCAAAGCAGTCAAAAAGACAATGGAAGAAGTAAAAACGGAATACGCAAAAAGAGCCGAAGAATCAATTAAATTAGATCTTATCCTCCTTGAAATCGCAAAATTGGAAGAAATTAATACAACAATCGAAGAAATAAAGGAAGTTGCAAAAGTTGGGGGAGTGCCGGACACTCAGCTTGGTCAACTTAAGTCTATAATCGACCGCAGAAAGACGATTGAATTATTACAAAAACTTTGTTAATCTAACACTTGATGGGCCAAAACTGGACAGGTTCAACCGGAAATGCAGGAAACGCAAAAATCCAGAATTTTCTGGAGGCTCTTCGTAACTCTCAATCATCGTCTCAAGGAAATTCAGAGACAAAACCTGGCAGGAACATTTTTGCCGAAATTCAAGCCAATAAAGAGATAGAGAAAAGAAGAATAGAACAATTCCAACACCAGAGGAATCAAGAGTGGAATAAAATATTTTCCTCAAAAGAGCTTCAAGCAGAGAAAAAAATTGAATATATCCGAGAACAGCTTAAAGATCTTAGCAAGCAGCTCAAAAGGCTGGATATTAACATTGT
>CAISLM010000064.1 GCA_903886255.1 Candidatus Collierbacteria bacterium | reverse complement strand
AATCAATTTATGGGGTTTGAAACAAGTATGTTTCAAATACAAAAAATCCTCCTTGCGGAGGACTTTTGTTTATAAATAATTAATATTTATATATTGCTGAAGTGAAGCTTGACGCTCGGGGTGTGGGTGCAGGAGATGAAAGCGGATTTGATCTTGGTGACACCAATGCTTCTTATGGCTTCGTTGATGTTGTCGACCAAATCTTCACTTTTCTGGGTGACGGGGCCGAAGTTGAGGTGAATGATGGGGAACTTGGCTTCTGTCTTGTAGGGAAGAGTGCCACCGGAGGCGAGCTGTTTGGCTCTTTCTTCGGGGTGTTCTGTGACTGTTCCGGACTTGGGATTAGGCATAAGACCTTTAGGACCCAAGACCTTGGCGAAGCGGGCGATTTTGGGCATGTCTGCGGGCGTACAGAGCAGCATATCGAAGTCTAGGTGACCAGCAGTGATCTTGGCGGCAATCTCATCGGAGAAGATGGCAATTTTCACCTCTTTGCCGGTGGAGTGAGGGAGCTTGAGCTCACCACGGAGTCCGGTTTCGCGGGTGTTGAGGTGGAGTTCGACAGTTTTGAGCTTGGTGGCTTTGGCAAGATTGGAGAGGATTTCAACTGCATCTTTGACTGAGTAAAGCTCAAGGTGTTTGACCAATTTGGTCATAGCCTTGTATTTGTTGGAGCGCTTGCGGGGGGCGATAACCTTTTTGGGTTTTTCTTCAACGAGCATTTCGCCTTCGGCCTTGAATTCCTCTTTGGTTTCAGCAGCGGGAAGTTTGACTGAGTCGGTGTTGTAGATGGCTCTAATGGAGTTAACGTCTTCTTCCTTGATGCCCTCGATGGCCATGAGCTCACCATCGGTTTTGGCGATGATTTGGTCAGGTTTTAAGCGGGCGGTGCGGAGGGCTTCGGCGACGTGAGTCGGAAGGTCACTATAGATTTCTTTCCAGTTGGTTCTTTTTGTTGTAGTGGCCATAGTTATTCTTTGATAGTAATTCCCATTGATTTGCAGGTACCTTTGACCATCTGCATAGCAGAATTGATGTCGTTGGTGTTCATGTCTGCCATTTTTTTCTCGGCAATGGTTTTAATTTGTTCCAAGGTAATTTCACCAACTTTAGTTTTGTTGGGGGTACCGGAACCGAGTTTTAGATTGAGCATCTGTTTGATTAGAGCGGAAACGGGAGGGGTTTTGAGCTCAAACTTGAAAGATCTGTCTTCGTAGATGGTAACGAGGGCCGGGATGATCTGGCCGCGCATGTCAGCGGTTTTAGCGTTGTACTGGGTAATAAATTCCATGATGTTGACACCATGTTGACCGAGAGCAGGGCCGACGGGTGGCGCTGGATTAGCGGTACCGGCGGGCAGGTTTAGTTTCAGGATGACCTTGACTTTTTTTGCCATGTTTAGTTTTGGTATTTAATATTAGCCTCACAAAAAGGAAAAGTTGAATAGGTTTGATGTATTAGTTAGTAGATAGACCTATTTCGCTTTACTTTTTGGGTAAGCTCCCTCAGACTGGCCGAGGTAGAGATATTCTAGCACAAAAAATCCCGCCAGGGGGCGGGAATAAATGCTTATTCGGGTTCGAATTCAAGAACGAGAGTTTCCAAAATAAAACATTTCTTGTCCGGAGTTGAACTAATGTTATTGAGGGTCAAAACGTAATGGCATTTCTGATCAAGCTCGATAACCACGTGCATACCAAGCGTGATGGAAGTTACGATTCCCATAGTGGAATTGAAAAGGTGGCCGGTGTGTCCACCGGAGGTGCTGTTGTGGGAGTTGTTGATTTTTAGACTGGTGCCGCTACCATCGGCCTTTTTGGTCACAATTAGGCCATTACTTATTGGCAGCCAAAGGTGATCACCATTGTCATACCAATTAACTTTGGCGTCTGAGGGAACAATTTCTTGAGAAGTTATATTTTGGGAAAATTTCATTTCTCTCCTTTTTTCAGGGTGCGAAAGTGCGTAGATTCTAGCACATCCGCCAAAGGTGGATCGGGTACGAAAAAGCCGGGTATAAATACCCGGCTTGTGATTCTTTGAATAATTATTCGAGAACCCCAATGTTGTAGCCGATCCAGATCGTATTTTCAGGTTCTACAGGCAACGTTATTTCGGCATCAGGATCCTTTGTCGTGGGAAACGTGTCAGACCAAGGTGACTAAAATATTGGATAGATCAGCCTGAAAATGATGATGACGACGAAAATAACGTTCATGGCCAACGTAAGTTTTTTTGCGAGATTGTAGTCGATTTTTGTAAGGGGGCAATGCAGGACCCCCAAAAAAATAATGCAAATACCAATTCCGGCTCCTCCCAGAGCAAAACGGGAAAGTAAAAGGGGTGCGAGAAGGTACAAAATCCAGGGTAGAAATACATTTAGATCATTTTTCATTTAAGCACTTCCTTCCTTTTGCAATAATGTAAATGAGGCGACGAAACTATCCTGTAATATAGCATCTTTGTGGGTAAAAGTCAAGTTTCATGCGTTTATTTTGGTTTATTAACCACTAAAAAGCCCGCCAATTGGCGGGCTGGGGTTCATTTCGTTGCCGCGGGGGTGACCGAATAGGTCAGGGAGACCAGGCCAACCTGACCGGGGGTTTCCGCCTTTTCGAAGTCGAGCGGATGGAGGACCGGCCGGGGGGACTGGGCAGCGCCGATGGTGCCGACGTGGAGGGGGATAACAGTGCCGCGGGTGTTTTCCAGGCCATTGGCCGTGGTCACGACCACACGGACTGACTGCGGGATGTAATTCCCCGGAAGCCGTTCGTACAGTGCCAGGACGGCGGATTCGATGGTTGGAGCGTACTGGCTCAGGGGAACAAAGATAGTCTTTTCCATTATTTTCTCCTCGTAATGTGCAGAATGAATTTCTATCCTGTAGTATACCAAAATGATGTTTATGATGTCAAGTATTAAAAATCCCGCCACTCCGGCGGGATTTGAGATCGTATTAAGGATTTAATGTCTGAACCTGGCAGGTGCCTTCGAGAATATTGTATGTTTCGTAAACGGGCATTAATGCTTTACCTACGGGGAGAAAGTACTGAAAAATTGGGGCTTGATCGGGACAAGACAGGCTGTAACCAGGATAAATATATTCTCCGTGGCTTTTCTGATCTATATCGCACCCATTGGGATCGCAGTACTCGGCGTTGTAAAAACCAATGGCAGTTCCGGTTAGGTTGAATTCTTGAATGACTACATAACCTAGCAGTACCACAAGTGCGATGATGAGAATTACCAAAACGAACTCAAGAAAGCCATCCATATGTTATGTTCCTTTCAAAATGGCGAGCTACGTTTAATAGCTGAGCCAGTACCAATCACCATTTTTTGTATCCGGGGTAAAGGTGTCACCAAATTGGGCATTTTCCCATTTGGCGTCGGACGTGGTGATTCTGTGTATTTGATGTTTTTTGTCTTCGATTTCGAGAATAAAAAATTGCCTTTTTTGTTTCATTCGCTTTGTTTTTCCGATGACAGTGCCGGTAGGGGGATGATTTTTTGAGTGTCGTATCGAAAACATTAAAAGCGTGGTGAAGAAAAGCGAGATGGGAAGAGCAACCAGAAACGATTGCCAAAGCACATGTGTCCAAGCTGAAAAGGGCATTATTCCTCCTCTAGGGAAAGATTTAATATTTAAAGGACAATTGACCCGTAGTATAGCATATTAGGCACAATTGTTGAAGAATTTCGGATCTTAATTAATTGACACGGGACAACAAATGTGATAATATAGGATACTTGTAAATTAAAAATATCTAACTGGAGGCTCGAAATGGACTTGTTTGGGATAAAAGCCGCAAAAGCAGTGAAGCAAGAACGTTCCCAAGAACGGGAAAGAGTGATCTCGGCGATATTCGAGGCTCACCAATCTTATGGAAAAACCTTTAATAAGGCGTTTCATAGCGATTGGGAGGGTTACGACTTGATGATTTGCGGTACCGGCGGCATCGGGGGTAGTAATTTTCCGATTGTCTATGTACGATACGACGCCGAGCAGAAATGCCTCTTTGTATATGAGGAAAGTATTTTTCACAATACTCCGGAAATTAAAGCATTGCTTGAGAAAGAAACCGGCGTGAAGGTCTTATTCGAATAACTTTTAGGAATCCGCTCAGAAATGGGCGGGTTTTTTTGTGTAAAAATTCCCCCGCCATGGCGGGGGAAAGGTTATTCGTCGACTTTTCCAAGGAAGACCAAAGGCTCGTAGAGGGGGTAGCCTTCTTCGGTGTGGGCAATTACTCCGTAATAAATGTGAATGTGGCCATCTTCGGTCCTGGCAACAATGGCTTTGTGGTCGGGGTTGTCGTCAAAGTTGACCGCCAGATTTTTGGCGGGTAAATAATTGCAGATACTTTCTTCACCTTCATCGTTAGATGTTTCGGCGGTTGCCAGACCAAGGGTGCCATCCGATGGGCCGATAGAGAAGTCGGTGAAATATCCCTTTAATGTTCCGGCGAGATATTGACGGGCCATAGCTTTTGCGAGGGCTTCATATTTTTTCAAGTTTTCCTCCAATGAGAGAAGATTGAAGATATTAAAAGATCGATAGGTACGTAGTTTACATCTGAGCTTCCAAAAGTCAATAAAAACCCGTCCTAATTAGGACGGGATGTATCTTCAAAAACCGGGAGCTCTTTCCTGGTGACCAGAAGGAATCCGTAGTAAGCTTCGATTCCAAATGGAATCAAAATACCGAGGAGTAAGCCATAGCCGGAAACAAGGATCGTGGCAGTGAGTAGGCCTTCGCCGATGGCGAACATGCCGCCTCTTTCCCAGGGGTGATGCGAAGGTTCGCTAATCGTTGCCCAGATGCACATAAAAGCAACGATGCCCAATACTACAAATTCAAATTTTTCCCGCACTAAAACATGGGCTGGGCAGAATGTACCCCCGAGAATGGCGATGATCGTGGCGATAACCATAAGCAAGACATATTTTTTCATGGAACTCCTTTGAAGCGGATCGATTGGTTAAAGTATCTTGAAAAGTTTGGAGGCGATGATCCAGAGAAGTCCGGCGATGTTCACGACCATGATGATGATGGTCGAAGCTTGGTAACTCAGCTTCTTTTCCGGTATACGGACAATAGTGGCGATCAAGGCGATGCAACCCAGGCAAGCGTAGCTTCCCCAGGCGATCAAGGTTAAGATCACCGGGAGTACGACGAAAACGATCCAACCGAACGGGTTTTTCTTCATTGGGCTCCTTTATTTAAAGAACAGAGTAATATCAGGAATAGGTTTGGAACAGCCTGTAATATAACATGAATAAGGCTAAAAGTCAAGAAAATGGAAGGTTAATAGTTGTACTGAGGTGTGGTTGGAACAGGAGTAACGAGCTTGGTGGGGGTGGCTTTGGTTTTGGGACATGCGCCTTTCGTAAAAGATGTCACACCCGCCTGATTGGCTTCGCAGGCATTGGCATAGGTAATTCCTGCTTGGCTACAAACTGGGGAATACAAAGAGCTACAGACAACTTCCGGAGTGGGTGCTTGAGTTGCAGTGGGGATTACGACCATGGTGGGGGTGGCTTCTGGGGTAGCGGCTTTACTGCGGTTTTCGACCTGAGTTTTGGGAAGAATGATGATACTGGCGATCAGAATAGCGACCACGAGAAGGATAGGGAGAATTACCCAGAGTGTTTCTTCGCTGTTTAAGTTTTTCATGGCAATAACTACATTAACTATCGCAAATATTGGACGCCGAGTCAAGTTGTGCGATACAATCGGACACACATTAAAAATTTATGCTCCTAAAAGACAGAAATGGAGGCGAATGAGAGGCCTATTAGGAAGGTTGTTTTGGTGGATGTTTGCGGTTTTTGCGATTGGACAAATTTCCGAGATCTTTCATATTTGGATCGTAGGGGTTTTGGCATCAATCGCTTTCTTGGGAATTATCTTGGGCATGATCTGGCCCAAAAAAGACAGCGACGCCGGGGCTCTGGCTGCGGCAATGATTTTGGGTATTTCTGTGTTCATATTTCTGATATTAGCTGATGCGTCAACGTTTTATCACTTGGGCTGGTTACAGGGAGTTTGTATCGTTGTAATTACTGTGATTGGCTTGGGCTGTAGTTTATACGATGTTCGTAAGTTCATCGAAACACATTCTCCTGAGCAGAATGATTTGCCTTAAAAATTTAACGTTTACTGGAGGTTTAGGTGAAAAATATATTCTTTTCGTTATTTCTGGTTGTCTGCGTCTACCTGGTAAGTTCATTTTATCCGGGTTGGGTTTTGGCAACGATTTTGGGTATTGCCGGAGTGGCAATATTCCTCGGTTTGTTTCTCTACTACAAAATGAGATCGAAAAAGCAATTCTTTGGTACGATAGCCTCAATATTGGTAATTTTGGATGCGATCGTACTGGTTGTTTTGGCCGTAATCTCGGTTTTTGTGGCAGGAGGTTGGCTGCAAGGTGGAATGGCTTTAGTGATCGCATTGATCGGCGTTGGATACGGCGGCTATGAAATAATTGATAGTCGTTCGGAGAAGCCTAAAAAAGCGGCAAAATAGTGGTTATGGCCCCCAGGAATGGGGGCTTTTTTGTTGAAAAAATATCCCATAAGAGGTACAATCGACGAAAATTACATTAAAATTTTAATTGCGGAGGTAGTTGTGAAGAAAATCATCCCTTTGATCTTATTGGTTTTTGGAGTTTTTGCCTGCATTGTTTATTTTGCCAACTCAAGGCCAGCCGGACAGGACACCTCTTTTCAGATTTCGGTTGGTCAAACCACGACTGTAGTGCCGGTTAATGTTCCGGTAACTTCAAATTCGGTGAGCTTGGCAGTGGTGGGAGATTTTGATGGTGATTATGGTCCATCAGCAAAAGTAGCTTCGGCGATTGCTGCGGCGAATCCGAACTATATTTTGACTGTGGGTGATAACGGCCACGGATTGGTGCCATACGACAAACTCTCGCCGATTTATGTTCAATATCACGACCAGCAAAAAATGTTTCCCGCGTTGGGAAACCATGACTTGTACGGCTCAAATTATGTGCCATATGACATGAATAATCTGCCCTTCAATCAGTACTACACCTATTTGAATGGGAGCAGATATTACAGCCATGTGTTTGGGAACGGATTGGTTGAAGTTTTTTTCTTGAACTCAAATGTTCTTGAGCCGGACGGAAATACAGTCGGTTCAAAGCAAGCATTGTGGCTGGAAAATGCCATGCAGCAGTCAACGGCAAAGTTCAAGATCGTGATCCTACATGAGCCGCCATATGTGTCATGCGACATGTTCGGGAAGAACTATAACGGAAATCCGAGTGTTCGCTGGCCGTTTGCGCAGTGGGGAGCCGATCTGGTACTTTCGGGGCATTGCCATATTTACGAACGTTTGAGGCTGGATGGCATTCCTTATGTGGTCGATGGGATTGGCGGCGGGGGAGCCGTGAATGGTTTGCTAAACAATCCATTACCTCAAAGCATTGTGCGTAAAAATGGTGTTGATGGCTATACTTATATTGTGGCTACAGATCAATCGCTAAATATCAGTGTAATTACAACTGGCGGAAGTGTGATCGATAGCTTTGTGATTAACAAATGATTGGGCCCCTCTTTGAAGGGGCCTTTTTGTGCCTATATTTTCCATTAAAAATCCCGCTCAAAGAGGCGGGATTTTTTATGAAACTTAATAGCCGTAATATTCACCAGACTTGATTTCTCTTTGATGTTGTTTTTCGCATTCAACCAAAATGAGAATAACAACGCCGATGATCAGTGCAAAGAGAACGTACAGGCTGACTTGGATCCAAGGAGCGAGGCACATAACTAATCCTTTCACTTGTAAACATACTGTCTGCGAGATTACGATCAATATCCTGTAATATAACACTATTGCGCTCTGAAGTCAAATTTAGGGGATATTTCGTGCCTAAGGGGATTGACAATTGAGGGTAAGTGTGGTATTATAGGACGTTCGATTGAGTTACACCTTGAAAACTAATTTAATCCGCGGAGAACCCGCGTGTGGAGGTGAACATGGAAAAACGAACCTGGTTTGGTCGACGTATTGATGATGTTCTGTGGCTGCTGAATTTTCTGCCCACCATTATCATGTATGTGATATTGATCGCGGCAGTTGCTTGCGGGATCATTTTTCCCCTTTTCGGTCATGCCCTCCTGATTGCCTACCTGGTTGCCGGCACGATTGTTTTTGGCTTGACGATGTATCAGAGCCGGGAAAATATGTGTTGGCTGGCTGTACTCTTTGCTGTATGCCAGGGGTTCTGGCCGATAAATCTTTATAACGCCCTGTCTGAGATTTTGAGCTCGATTTTTAGACATTGACGCTTAGATAAAAAAGGCAAAGGTGAAGAAATGAATTTTTTGATGATTGCTCTGATATTGATCGTCGCAGTGATGTATGTCCTGCCGGGAGTGGGGTTGTTCCTGCTTCAAGTAATTTTTGGCTGGAAGCATATGGATAATGCTGCCGAAAAGCTGGCGCTTTTAGCAGTTTCGTTTGTTAATGGCATTGTGCCTATTTGGAACATTGTCGTTCTGGCAAACCTCTTTAAATTTGCGACAGCAAGAAATTGATTTGAAACTTAGGCGTCCTAAAAGGGCGCCTATTTTATTGGGAAAAACTTTATCGTCATCGCGAGCGTACACGCGTGGCGATCCAGGAATGGATTGCTTTGGTTCGAGTACGAATCGCGCAATGACAGGGATTAAATCTTGGAAATCTGGAGGAAGTCGAGTTCCACGGGAGTCTCTCTTCCAAAAATGGAGACCAAGACAGTGACTTTGCCTTTGGCGTCGTCTATGGCGGAAACTGTACCAAGAAGATCGGTGAAAGGTCCTTCGATGATTCTGACAGCTTCGCCAAGAGTGAAGGCGGCTTGGAACTTGGGAGCGGCTTGCTCACCAAAAGCGGTGATAGCTTTGACTTCGTTTTCCGGGAGTGGGGTAGGCTGATCGGCAGTGCCGACAAAGCCGGTAACTCCCTGAGTGGTGCGGACAGCAAGCCAGGAATCATCAGTGACGATCATACGGACAAGCATGTAGCCGGGGAAAAGCTTTTCCTTGATGGTGGATTTTTTACCTTTGTTGATCTTGATTTTCTCTTGAGTGGGGATAAGAATCTCATAAACGTAGTTCTCGAGTCCCATGGAGATAACTCTGGTTTTGAGGGTAATTAAAACGCGATTTTCGTGACCGGATTGGGTGTGAACGACGTACCATTTGGCCGAAGCAGGAGCATTGTCGGTAATGATGACATGATTAGGGTCTTGAACTTTAGGAATAAGCTCGTCGACTTGTTTGGTTTTTTCTTCTTTTAGTTTCATTTTTTAGCGGTTTAGCACCTGCTGTATCATGGTTGTAAAGAGATAGTCTAGACCTCCTGAATAGAGCGCCACAATTGTGCTAGTAATGATGACGAGAATGGTCATCTTCATGGCTGTCTGGTGAGACGGCCATTTAACTTGCTTTAATTCTAGCCTAACTGTGCGTATAAATTCAAGTGGACGAAACATATCAAGGGTATTTTATCATGAAGAACGGGGTGTGTAATATGGAACTTTGTGGGGCAGTCCTATATACTTGACAATAATAGCTGTCCGCTGTAAACTATCGGCTGAATGGTGAATGGTATTCACTATAGTCTGACCGCTCGGTTAGACCGAATCGCCCATTGAGAGATTAATCGAAAAGGAGAACTATGCCCGCAACCGCTACTCCCGTCGTAACCGCCGGCAAGCCGAAAGCTCGCCGCACGCGGACTCCCGCCCCCGCCGCCAGCACCCCTGTTGCTGTGATCGCTGCCCCCGTTCCTGCGCCTGCCAAGAAATTCGTTCGCCAGACCCGGAATGATCCCGTCGAGGTGCTCGTCAAATCGATCACCGACGGCCTGCCCAAGATCAAGGGCCAGGCCACGTTCAAGGATGCCCTCTGGAAGCGGATGCTCGAAGCCAAGGATGCCAACCAGTCCAAGGGCGATCGCTACAAGCTGATCGCCATTATCCGTGAGATGTCGGCGATGAAACGCCGGTTGCTGGCCATGAGCGAAGTTACCGAGTCCTGGGATGAGGCTCTTCTCTCTGCAGTGGAGTTTGTCCGGAGCGAGAATGCCCTGGATCGTTTCGGCCAGGTGCAGTTTGACCTTGCTTTGCGCTCGGACTTCGCTGAGGCGAAGGCGCGCATCGACAACATGATCCGGATGAAGGACAGCGATTTTGGCGTCGCCGACAAGAATGCGTTGTGCTTCGATCTTGTAGGGTTGGCGTTCGAGACCACTAACTACGTTTGGGATGGCAAATTCTGTAAGACCTGCCACACCCCGATCAGCTCCCAGTGGGACTACTGCGGTGATTGCCACCACAGCTATGCTGCCACCCACCCCCGAAAGGCCGATGCCGTTGACGAAGACGAATCCATGGCCGCTCCGACCCACGTTCCGCCCGGCCTGCGTAAAAAGCAGGATCGGCATCGGGAACGCCGCGAAGACCGCAAACTGAAGGGTCCTCAGGGCTCCGGTAAAAGCCGGAAGGGCAAAGGTAAAGGCGATGGCAAGAGCTCCCGTAAGGGTCGTCAGACCTCCGAAGGCGATTAGCCTTTTCCCCAAATATACACAGCTCCGCTTTACAGCGGAGCTTTTTTTTGGTTAAATGAATATGGCTTTGGAACTTTGAAAGATTGGGAGTTTTTCCTCGCAAGCTTTCCAAATGGGGAGCGGAGTTCCCGATGATTCTTTCATCGAGACAGCTCACCCACCTTTAATCTTTTTGGGAAAGATCCCAGTCTTCAATACCAGAGCAAACATTCTTGTGTCTTCGTGACCTTCGATTTAAACAAACACAAGTCAATCTTTAACAGGAGGATCTGCCTCAGCGGCGGACGGACAGCCTTGAGTAGGGTAGGTCGAAGCATAAAATGTCTTTTAGAGTTTTGTGGAGGTTTTAGAGGACACGAAATGAGTTGACTAAAAATTTTGTTTTGTAGACCTTTGGGTGCTGAAAGTTGTTTTTTAGCTTCAGCACAAAAGTGTTATGTTTTTGGTGTAAAATCTTCATAAATTTGCACGTTTATTTGAAGGGAGTGTCGTGGCTGATTTGATATTTATTGACAAAGTTCGGGGTGTTTTTTGTCCGGTTGACCGGAAAATTCTGATTAATGGCGGAGACTATCTGAGATTGCCGAACGGGAAACTGTATCTCGTTAAGTCGATATATATTCCGTTTACCAATATTGTGCCTGTTGCTGAAGATTTTGTATTTCCCCAAAAGGCAGTGATTGTTGATTTGGAAATATATCCGATTCGATACTATCAGTACCTGGAATGATTCGAAAGGAAAAAGTATGGATGATGACGATGATATTTTGGATTCACCGGGATATTATCAAGTGAGCTCGTCGATGATGTTTGGTCCGGCAAATCCGCGACTTTTATCTTTGCAATATGTATATATTTTGCGCAAGGGAGGTAGGCGTTGGGTGATACGGACGTCCGATGGTTTGTATATCCGCAAACGATGGTGGGGAGCCATTCAAAGCACTGTCAGCGCATACGATGCAACGTGTTGGAAGGATGCGGAGGAGGCGGTGGCCTGGGCTCGAACTAGAAGGTTACTGCTATAGAGATGTTTGCCGGGGATTACCCCGGCTTTTTTATTTGATAATAGTTTTGAAGGCCTTGGCGAGTTTTTTGGGGTCATGGCGGAGACGATTTAGATGTGGTGTTATGGAGATAATATCAGAAGTTACTACTTTGATACCTTTGTCTAGAATATTATTTAATTCGGTTTTGGACCAACCGAGGAAGTGGGAATGTTCGAGTGAATAGGATTGGGAAACTTTAGAATATTTTTTATCAAACGCTTTTTGAGAAATGTTTGGAGTGACGATGATATCAACCGGTTTTGTGAGACCGGTAAATTTTTGGAAAACCTTCAGATATTTTTCCGGAGTGAAGTGATGAGTTTGATTTCTATTACTAACAAGATTTGTAATGAGTATTTTTCGAGCCTTGGAAGCCGCCAAAGCTTCCTTAATGCCAACAGGAAGGAAGTTGCTAACAATTGATCCATAAAGACTGCCGGGACAGTAGATAATATAGTCGGCTTTTGATAAGGCGTCAATTGCTTGGGGAGTTGCCGGGACGTCCGGGTCCAGCCAAATATCGGAAATGGAGTTTTTGGACATTGATTGTTTATCAAGTTCGTGTTCACCACAAAAAACACTTCCGTTTTGGGTTTCGAAACAAATGTTGCTGGAGTCGGTGGTGACGGGAATGACGGTACCATCAAATTTTGTACCTAATAATGATTCCAGGTGGTCTTGAACTTTGGTAAAGTCGTTATTGTATTTTTCCAAAAGGGCGTAATAGATGGTGTATCCGAGATTGCGTTGTCGCCCGTCTGTGAAGGAAACCAGATCGGTAAAGGCTTTAATATTTTTT
>CAISLM010000063.1 GCA_903886255.1 Candidatus Collierbacteria bacterium | reverse complement strand
TTGTGGAGATTTGGTGGAGGACACGGAAAAGTACGCGAATGAGGTTCTAAAGGCGGTGGAAGGAAGAGATTTTGACTTGGTACATGTTCATGATTGGTTGACGGTTCCGGCGGGAATAAAGATAAAAGAAAAATTTGAAAAACCATTGGTAGTGCATGTTCATAGCACAGAATATGACCGCACAGCCGGTGGTGTGCCTAATTCTGAAGTGCAAGCGATTGAAAAGAAAGGCTTTGATAAGGCAGATTTGATTGTCACAGTGAGCGCTTATACAAAAAAAATATTAGTAGATAGATTTGGAGTCGATGCGAAAAAGATTAAGGTAGTTCACAATGGATTTAATAGACCTCAGAGTGATGATATCTCGATTGATTTCTTAAAAAATTCGCCGGTGGTGATTTTTGTAGGGCGGCTGACAATTCAGAAGGGCCCGGAATATTTTATCGATCTAGCCAGAAAAGTAATTAAAGAAAGACCGGACACAGTTTTTATATTTGCCGGAGATGGGGATATGTTTAGCCACCTTTTGCTGACTTCGGCGTTTAAACATTTATCCGGATCAATTCTTTTTGCCGGATTTCTGCGAGATCTAGCAAAAGACAGACTGTATAAGAGGGCGGACGTATTTGTAATGCCTTCGGTTTCGGAACCATTTGGAATTGTGGCTTTGGAGGCTGCAGATGCTGGAGTGCCAGTCATTGTTTCCAAGACGTCAGGGGTTGCCGAAGTACTTCCCAGTGCCATTAAAATAGATTTTTGGGATGTAGATAAAATGGCGGAAAATGTTCTCTATCTTATTAACAAAACCGATTTACGAAAAGAAATTGGAGACAAAGTAAAACGAGAAGCCGGTGTGATTACTTGGGAAAAATCGGCGATGAGGATTAAGGACGCCTATCAGCAATTACTTATGCCGGTACATGTCTAATATTTGTCTATATTTCCAGATTCATCAACCATGGCGGTTAAAGAATTATTCGATATTTAATATCGGAACGGGTGGGGATTACTTTGAAACTGATGAAAAAACCAATTTTGATAATAGAAAGGTGATGAATAAAGTGGCCGATAAATCATACCGGCCGATGATGAATCTTTTATTAAAAAAGCTGGAAAGTAACCCTGACTTTAAATTTGCATTGTCCATAACCGGGGTGGCGATTGAGCAAATGCAAAACTTCGCACCGGACCTCGTCGAACTGCTGCAGAAAATGGCGGAAACCGGCAGAGTGGAGTTTCTGTCTGAGACTTATTACCATTCACTCTCTAGCCTGTATTCCACGCCGGAGTTTTTCCAGCAGGTGAGAAAACAT
This sequence comes from Candidatus Collierbacteria bacterium, assembly GCA_903886255.1. Lineage (GTDB taxonomy): Bacteria > Patescibacteriota > Microgenomatia > UBA1400 > MFAQ01 > UBA2277. The sequence goes on along the minus strand of CAISLM010000063.1, from coordinate 1,996 downwards.
TTTAAATTGATGGAGCAGTTGTTTGGTCAGAGTCCGAAAGTTTTCCGAAATACGGAATTGGTTTATACAAACAGAGTTGCAGAAATTGTTTCCCAGATGGGGTATAAAGGGATGCTGGCTGAAGGGGCGGGTAAAATTTTGAGAGGTAGAAGACCGACTCATGTTTATGCCGCACCTTGTGGCTTGCCACTCCTTCTCAAACACTACCAATTATCCGACGATATCGCCTTTAGATTTTCGGAATCGGCAAGAAGCGAGAAACCTCTGACGGCAGATACCTATTCTCATTGGATAAGTTCGTCGTTTTCTCCGGAAGAAATTGTTAATCTGTTTATGGATTTTGAAACCTTTGGGGAACATCAATGGGAAGACACGGGGATTTTTAATTTCTTTGATCGTTTTGTTGATAAATTTGTGGAGACCGGAAACAACTTTTTGCTGCCGATGGAGGCTCTAAAAATGAATAGGCCGGTAGATATTTTTGATAGTAGTGACCCGGTGTCGTGGGCGGATGTTGACCGGGATATTACAGCCTGGAGGGGAAATGAGCTGCAATATGACAGCTTGGCAGTGATTTATGAATTGGAGAAGGGAGTAATGAAGTCTAATGATGAAAAGCTAATTGATGATTGGCGAAAGCTGCAAACCAGCGACCACTATTACTATATGTGTACCAAATGGTCTAACGATGGGGATGTACACGCCTACTTTTCGCCGTATGGTTCGCCTTACAATGCTTATGTGAATTTTAATAATGCAATTTCCGATTTAAAATGGAGATTGTTAGCAGTAAATAAAAATGGCTAGATCAATAGTGTTGGGGAACGGGCATCTGACAGTATTAATGGACAACGAGGGTGTGGTCCGAGATATTTATTATCCTTATGTGGGTTTGGAAAATCATGTTGGTGGAGCAAAACATAGAATTGGTTTATGGTGGGATGATAACTTTTCTTGGCTGGATGGAAAAGATTGGGAGATAAAGATTGCTTATGAAGACAGGTCGATGGTGGGGCTGGTCGAATATGTGCATAAGCAGCAAAAAATTAGAGTGGTGGTCAAGTCGATTGTCTACAACGAAGTGCCGATTTTTGTTCGGAGTGTGACTTTTTATAATGATAATAAAACTGTAAAAAAGATCAGGGTTTTCTTTGGCCAGGAGTTTGCAATAGGCGAGATTAAATTGCGGAATACCGGTTTTTATGATCCTACTAAAAATGCCATTATCCACTATAAAGGTAGACGGGTATTTCTAATCAACGGGTCCGGTCCTGGAGGCGGAATGAATGACTATACAGTAGGAATTTATAATTACGAAGGGAGAGAGGGGTCTTTCCGGGATGCTGAGGATGGTAAATTAACTAAGAATGCGGTAGAACATGGCCCGGTAGATTCGGTCGTTAGCTTTTGGGCCGACTGCGAGGGAATGAGTAGTGTTGATATTTTTTGTTGGATCTGTGCCGCAAAGAGTATTGGGGAAGCGTATCAATTGGACCAGATTGTTTTGGAGAAAAGTGCACGCGGAGTGATGCATTCCACGATGGCTTTTTGGCAAGCATGGGCCGAGACAAAACAAATAAATTTCCATGGTTTGCCGGAAAGAATAATTAAAACATATTTTGATTCTCTGTTTGTGCTGAGGGCTCATATGGATCATAAGGGAGGAATCGTGGCTTCACTGGATTCAGATATGCTTTTGTATGGAAAGGATTCGTATACCTATGTTTGGCCCCGTGATGCGGCGTTTGTCGCCATTGCATTGGATAAGGCAGGGTATTCGTCGATCACGAAGAAATTTTATGAATTTTGTTTGGAAGTTTCGCATGAGGATGGCTATCTACATCATCGTTTCCAGCCGGATATGAGCTTGGGGTCAACATGGCAGTCTTCGGTGACACAGAAGGATTGGCTGAAAAATAAAATATTGGAACTACCAATTCAGGAGGATGAAACGGCGACAGTGGTTTATGGTTTATGGCAGCATTTTCAAAGCTCG
>CAISLM010000062.1 GCA_903886255.1 Candidatus Collierbacteria bacterium | reverse complement strand
TTGTGGAGATTTGGTGGAGGACACGGAAAAGTACGCGAATGAGGTTCTAAAGGCGGTGGAAGGAAGAGATTTTGACTTGGTACATGTTCATGATTGGTTGACGGTTCCGGCGGGAATAAAGATAAAAGAAAAATTTGAAAAGCCTTTGGTGGTGCATGTCCATAGTACGGAATACGATCGAACTGCCGGCGGGGTGCCTAATTCTGAAGTGCAAGCGATTGAAAAAAAAGGCTTTGATAAGGCTGATTTGATTGTCACAGTGAGCGCTTATACAAAAAAAATATTAGTAGATAGATTTGGAGTCGATGCGAAAAAGATTAAGGTAGTTCACAATGGATTTACCAAGCCACAAAGTGACGATATCTCAATTGATTTCTTAAAAAATTCGCCGGTGGTGATTTTTGTAGGGCGGCTGACAATTCAGAAGGGTCCGGAATATTTTATTGATCTAGCCAGAAAAGTAATAAAAGAAAGACCGGACACTGTTTTTATATTTGCCGGAGACGGGGATATGTTTAGCCACCTTTTGCTGACTTCGGCGTTTAAACATTTATCCGGGTCGATTCTTTTTGCCGGATTTCTGCGAGATCTAGCAAAAGACAGGCTATATAAGAGGGCGGATGTATTTGTAATGCCTTCGGTTTCGGAACCATTTGGAATTGTTGCTTTGGAGGCGGCCGATGCGGGAGTGCCAGTCATCGTTTCCAAGACGTCAGGGGTAGCCGAGGTACTTCCTAGTGCCATTAAGATAGATTTTTGGGACGTGGATAAAATGGCGGAAAACGTCCTCAATCTTATTAACAAAACTGATTTACGAAAAGAAATTGGAGACAAGGTAAAACGAGAAGCCGGTGTGATTACTTGGGAAAAATCGGCGATGAAGATTAAAGACGCCTATCAACAATTACTTATGCCGGTACATGTCTAATATCTGCTTATATTTCCAGATTCATCAGCCGTGGCGGTTAAAGAATTATTCGATATTTAATATTGGGACGGGTGGAGATTACTTTGAAACTGATGAAAAAGCCAACTTTGATAACAGAAATGTGATGAATAAAGTGGCCGATAAATCGTACCGACCGATGATGAATCTTTTATTAAAAAAGCTCGGTAGCAATCCTGATTTTAAATTTTCCTTGTCCATAACCGGGGTGGCGATTGAGCAAATGCAAAACTTCGCGCCGGACCTCGTCGAACTACTGCAGAAAATGGCGGAAACCGGTAGAGTGGAATTTTTGTCGGAGACTTATTATCATTCACTTTCTAGCCTTTATTCCACACCGGAGTTTTTCCAGCAGGTGAGAAAACATTTTAAATTGATGGAGCGGTTGTTTGGTCAAAGCCCGAAAGTTTTTAGAAATACGGAATTGGTTTATACCAACAGAGTTGCAGAAATTGTTTCCCAGATGGGGTATAAAGGGATGCTGGCTGAGGGGGCAGGGAAAATCTTAAGGGGAAGGAAACCAACCCATGTTTATGCTGCGCCTTGTGGTTTGCCTCTCCTTCTCAAACACTACCAATTGTCCGACGATATCGCCTTTAGATTTTCGGAATCGGCGAGAAGTGATAAACCGCTGACGGCAGATACATATTCCCATTGGATCAGTTCATCATTTTCTCCAGAAGAAATTGTTAATCTGTTTATGGATTTTGAAACTTTTGGGGAACATCAATGGGAAGACACGGGGATTTTTAATTTCTTTGATCATTTTATAGATAAATTTGTGGCGACAGGAAACAATTTTTTGCTGCCGACAGAGGCTCTAAAAATGAATAGGCCGGTAGATATTTTTGATAGTAATGACCCGGTGTCTTGGGCGGATGTTGACCGGGATATCACAGCCTGGAGGGGAAATGAACTGCAATATGACAGCTTGGCCGTGATTTATGAAATGGAGAAGGGGGTAATGAAGTCCAATGATGAAAAGCTAATTGATGATTGGCGGAAGCTACAAACCAGCGACCACTATTACTATATGTGTACCAAATGGTCTAACGATGGGGATGTACACGCCTACTTTTCTCCTTATGGTTCACCTTACAATGCTTATGTGAATTTTAATAATGCAATTTCCGATTTAAAATGGAGATTGTTAGCAGTAAATAAAAATGGCTAGATCAATAGTACTCGGGAATGGACACTTGACAGTATTAATGGATAACGAGGGTGTGGTCCGAGATATTTATTATCCACATGTAGGTTTGGAAAATCATGTGGGCGGGGCAAAACACAGAATTGGTTTGTGGTGGGATGATAACTTTTCTTGGCTGGATGGTAAAGATTGGGAGATAAAGATTGCTTATGAAGGCAGGTCGATGGTGGGGCTGGTCGAATATGTGCATAAGCAGCAAAAAATTAGAGTGGTGGTCAAGTCGATTGTCTACAACGAAGTGCCGATTTTTGTTCGGAGTGTGACTTTTTATAATGATAAT
>CAISLM010000061.1 GCA_903886255.1 Candidatus Collierbacteria bacterium | reverse complement strand
TTTTGCAGAAATATTTACGATCGGGACGTTGCCGCCATAACCTTCAACAAAAACTCCTTCATTGGCCAGGTCAGTCTTGACTCGCTCAGGATTGACGCCGGGGAGATCGGTTTTATTAACGGCGACGACAAAAGGAATACCCGCGGCTTTAATATGTTCGATGGATTCTTTAGTTTGAGGCATAACCGAGTCGTCGGCGGCAACGATGAGGATGGCGACATCAGCAGCTTGCCCACCACGGCGGCGCATGGCAGAAAAAGCGGCGTGACCGGGGGTGTCGATGAAAGTAATTTTTTTGCCTTCGTGCTCAATTTGATAAGCACCGATAGCCTGGGTGATTCCACCAATTTCTCCCGATGCGACTGAGGCATGTCTAATTCTGTCTAAAAGCGACGTTTTCCCATGATCTACGTGTCCTAAAATAGTTACCACCGGAGGCCTGGTGGCAGTTGTTGCTTCGGCCATAGATTTAATTAGTTTTTGTAAACGGCAAGCTGAGCTTTGATTTTCTCAAGAGTCTTAGGACCAATGCCTTTGACTGAGTCGAGTTTATCAGATGTTAGGTCCTCGATATGAGTGAGCTCCGCTTCAATGAGAGTATTTCTGGTTTTTGTATCTAGATCAAGCTGATCAATTTCATATTCCTCAGTACCGGTGGCGACAATGCCGGCTTTGATATCTTTGGTTTCTTCGGAAATGATTCGAAGCTTGGTTTGAGTTAGTTTGGCAGCGAGTTTAACGTTTTGTCCACCACGACCGATAGCCAAGGAAAGCTGATCGGCAGGAACGGTAACAATAGTTTCGCCGGTGTTTTTGTCGTAGCGGATATCCAAACCTTCGGCGGGAGCCAGTGCGGACTTGATATATTTGTCTTTGTCTTCCGAATATTGGATGATGTCGATTTTTTCGTTGTTTAATTCATTGATGACGGCCTGAACACGGACACCTTTTTGACCGACACAAGAACCAACGGGGTCAACACCGGGCTGAGTGGATTCAACAGCAACCTTGGAACGGCTACCGGGCTCACGGGCAACACCTTTGATGACGACACTACCGGCACTAACTTCAGGAACTTCCCTCTCAAATAAACCGGAAAGAAGTCTGTCATCGGCTCGGGAGACAATTATCTGACGACCCTTGACGGAGTCGGTGATTTCTTTGAGATAAACGGAAAGACGGGAGTTGAGACGATAGAACTCGGTGGGTGATTGCTCTTCCGGAGGCATAACAGCTTGGCCGCGACCAAGGTCAACAATAACATTTCTACCATCCATACGCTGAACCATACCGGTCATAACTTCACCGATGTGTTCCTGATAGTCGGCGAGAACAGAATCACGCTCAGCTTCACGAATGGTTTGAAGGATAACTTGTTTGGCGGCTTGGGCGGCGATGCGGCCGAAACCGGGAGGAGTAATTTCTTTGAGATCTTTTTTCTTGGCACCTTCTTCACCGACATAGAGGCGGAACTGACCATTGTCGGAATCAACATCGGCGGTGATGATTTTGCCTTCTTCTTCAAGCTTTAGGGATTGCTCAGGGTAGTCTTTTTTGAAAGAGGCAATGAGAGCGGTGTTTATGGCTGTGAGGACAGTTTCCGGAGCAATTCCACGCTCGGAACAAATCTGGTTGATGGCTGCGGCGAACTCGGTTCTGGCAGATAAGGTTTGTGTATCCATTTTATTTTGTTTATTTAATTATTTTTTATTTAAAAAAGGACGACCTACAGCCGCCCAAAACACACTTAATCGAGCTTATTATAACATGTTACAATCCGATATATGAAGTTAAAAGAAGGCGAAGAGAGTTCAGAAAGTTTGAGGGGAAGATATGTATATCTACTGTCCCCTGTCCGAAACGTAACCCCGGATCAGGCCAAAACGATCGCCGAATATGCAAGTTACTTGGAAAAATCAGGGGCAGTACTCTTTAATCCGGTAAAGGACGCCCCCCAGCAAGATGCAACCGGTTACAACATTGTCATGGCGGAGCTAAACTTCTTGCAGGAAGCGGCCAAAAATGGTGGACGAGTCGACATTTTATGGAATGCAGGCGGCACTCCTTCTGAAGGATCCAGGGTAGATGTGGGAATGGCTTTGTCTTTAGGCTTGGAACTAAATTTGGTGGAGATTTTTAATACTGGTGTTCCAACAGGACCACAAAAATGTTTAAGTATTATAAATGGTTGGGGAAATGATGTGATTTTTACAACAGTTAGAAATATACAAAATTGTGATGAGGTGATCGTTGACTGGGACACCGATATGAAGGGTGACGAACAAGAATGGCAGAGGATGTATCTGGGAATAGCTTTGGGACAGATGATCCAAAATCCAAATATTAAACTAAAACTGGAGAAAGTAATCGGAATTGACCCGCCGGAAAAGAAATCGTACGTGAAAGTGATGAAAGAGATTGAAGCAAGACAATCGACCGGCACGTAAAGAAATAGCCGATCTGTTGGTGGCGAAACTGGAAAGCAACAAATCACCTCTGAGAGACGGCACAAATTGAAAAGTTTGTGATTCAAGCGATACAAAACTGTCTGAGCTTGTAAATCATGATCTTATTGTCTGAGTTGAGCGATTTTTGCATTTACGGCTTCATAGGCAGCTATTTTCTCGGCAGGATCCGTGATGGTCCGAACAGATGACAATTCGGTAGCAAGAGTGTCGAATTCTACAACTTTTGTCTGATAATCCTTTTCAAGTTGATCAAGCACTTGTTTATCAATCCGTCTATTTTCGTCAAGTGCTGCTTGTTTTTCGGCGATCTTTTTTTCCGAATCCGCTTTGGATTGGGCCAGTTTGGCTTCTTGTTGAGCTTTCAGCTCTTCTAGGACTTTTCTTCTCTCTGCCGCTTCTTGTTGAAGGCTGTTGTATCTGACTTGAAATTCTTTTTTAATTGCTTCCATTTTTTCATCAAAGACTGCTTTTTGTTCGGCCACTTCAGGCGGATTTTCTCCTTGATTTTCAGAAAAGGATTTTTGTTCGGTTTCGAGATCACTTCGATGTTGTTCATAAGTGGATTTTTTCTCGGTCATTTCAGCAAGTATCTTTTTTTCGGCCTCGGATATATTTTCGGTTCGAATTCGTAAAATCTCTTTGAAAAGTTCATCTGTTCCCAAGGCATACAATCTTTCTTTTTCTGTGTTTGGGAGTTCATTAAACGAAGGTCCGAAGTTTTCAAAGTTAAATGCTTTCGCGACATAGCCCTGAGCCGCCTCTTCTCTGGCCTTCATAACTTTCACTGCCAATTCATGGGTTGGGTCAGTTAGGTTTGACGGAAGATTTTCATGTTCTTTTCTTAATTCCTCCAGCTGTCTACGAATATCTACCTGCCGGGCCTCACTTTCTTCAATGTGCAATCGGGTTTCGTTTTCCAAATCTTCCCTGTCCTTTTCTAAATCGGCCTTTGCTTGTAGAAGGGTTGTTTCTATATCGGTTGGTATCTGTTCCGGTTTTGGAGTGGCGGTTTCAAGGCGAGCGGTTTTGACGACTTCACTCCCAACCCCCATAAAGAGTTTTTTAGCAGTAAGTTCTCCTTCACCTTTAATTTCCGGATGTTTTTTGATGTAAATATTTATGAAGTCGATTGTCCGAGCATCCTGTCTTGAGATACTTAAGGATGAATTGTTTAGTGCGCCCTGCATCTCTGCGCTATTATCTAAATCATGCCTAAGATCTTCGGGGAAATCGAAAGAAAATTGTGGATTACTTTCAGCCAAAAGAGCGGCATATTCGGTTGGGGTAAGATTATTAAGCTTCTTGCATGCATCAAAAAAATACTCTGTCTCAACCGGATAATGATGTGCTTTGACTATTTCCGTGGCAATTGTGGGAATGACTTCTGGTGAAAATATTTTGATTTTTTCGTGCGCCGATTGAAGAATATTTCTCGCCTTTTCTTGAGCTTCATTTTTTACCTGACCTTCATCTTCTACAGCAGATGCTGGAATACCTGTTTGTTCCATGACGTAAGTATATCAAGCCAAATTTAGGACAATTCTTCGAATTTTTTGAGAAGGTCTTTTTGCTTACCGCTGAGTCGTGTGGGAAAGATGATTTTGTAACGGATATAAAGATCTCCATGTTGATTCCCTTGAACATGTTTGACACCTTTACCGGTAAGACGGACAGTAGTTTCCGGCTGAGTGCCGGGGCGGACTTTTAATTTGAGATCGCCATCGAGAGTGGGCACTTCAACATCGCCTCCAAGCATGGCGAGAGTAAAGGGAATTTCTTGATCAACAATAATGTCATCCCCTTCTCGTTTGAAAATTTTACTGGGGCGGACATCGAAACTAATATCAAAGTCGGTGTAGCGGATTTGAGTGCCTTCATTGGCTCCGGCGGGAATTTTTATGGTGTATTCTTTTCCCTGATGGACAATTGATTTTTCGGCGCCATGAACGGCGTCATCAAAATCGATTTTTAGAGAATAATGGGGTTTTTGGGCCTGTCGCTGTCCGCCGAAACCGCCACCAAAAAAACTACTAAAAATATCAAAGGGGTCGGAAAAACCGCCGGCGCCACCAAACAAATCTTCGAAATTTACATTGCCCCCGGTCTGTTGATAATAGCCGCCAAAGGGATTACCTCCCCTACCTCCGGGATTACCTCCACCATTATTGAAAGCGGCGTGACCAAACTGGTCGAACTTGGATTTTTTTTCAGGATTTCCCAGAACTTCGTAAGCTTCGTTGATTTCTTTGAATTTTTCAGAAGCTTGGGCTTCTTTGTTTCTATCCGGATGCCACTTGAGAGCCAATTTTCTGTAAGCGGATTTAATTTCTGCCGCAGTAGCGGATTTGGAAACACCTAAGACGTCATAGTAATCGCGTGTAGTGGCCATATTGAAACAACAACCATTTTACCAGGGGTTGGACAATTCCAACCCCTGAGTTAGTGGGTTTTAGTTGACGACTTCGCCTTCCTCGGCCGGTTTTTCATCAGCTTTTGGTTCTTCTGCTTTCGGCTCTTCTTTCTTGTCCTTTTCACCGGCAGCTTTATACATGGCTTCGGCGTGTTTCTGGACCATTTCGGTGGCAATTTTTAATTTGGCGTCAACTGATTCTGTAGTGGCATCATCTTTCTTGATTTCGGCTTCGAGTTCATCAAGAGATTTTTCAATCTCAGATTTGGCTTCGCCGCCAAATTTATCGCCGGAATCTTTTAAAACTTTGCGAGTTTGAATAACTAAAGTATCGGCTTCGTTTTTCTTGTCAACCAATTCTTTTTTCTTCTTATCATCCTCGGCATATTTCTCGGCTTCTTGGCGCATCTTTTCTACTTCGGCGTCGCTCAAGTTCGTAGCGTTTTTGATGGTGATCTT
>CAISLM010000060.1 GCA_903886255.1 Candidatus Collierbacteria bacterium | reverse complement strand
TCGAAAACTTCGACGAAAACAAAAACAAGGGCCTGATGGATCGCATCCACCAGATCACTCCGCCCGTTGATACCAAGTAACCATAATAAAAGCCGCTCATAAGAGCGGCTTTTTTCTATCAACTTACCCGTTTGCCAATGTTACTTCCGGAACCACCTTGAACTTATTCATGATTAACTCGGACAAGGCGTTTGCAGCTTCTTCATACTTCGGATTATTTACCCGAATTGAGATTCGATCCCCGACAAATACTTTTCCTGGGCCTTCAACAGGGATCGTAAACACTTGACACATTTCCACGATGCAGGGGACATCGCCGTAAACTTCCTGCCAGCCCAAAAATCCTTTGTGGCCGACAACGTCCATACGAGTGCCCATCACCCCCACCACAATCGAGCCATCATCATCACCCACGAGCTCGTCGTAATGGAAATGGCCTTCCGAGTCAATCTGGACATTCGACTCGTAAAAACGGTAATCCGTCACAAAAAATTCTTCCGTGGCTCTAATGAAACCCACCAGCTCCATCTTGAGTGATTTCGCTAATTTCCCCTTCAGGTTTTGAGCCTGGGGGAAAAATGAATACTGGTGCAACAATTCATCACCATCGGAAGCCAGTACGTACGAAGTTCCGCACGATGCGCACTTACAAAGCCTTTTGCCTTCAAAGTGCAACGCAGAACCACATTGCTTACAAACCAACTGGACTAGATTTATCATGGTTTTCTCCTAGTAAATCAGATTTTTTCAAAGAATGGGCAAAATGCCGATGCCTGAATAATATCACAACTATAGGATAATTGCAAGTCTGCAACCAATTCGCCCATATACGACAAGTGCCCCCTCCCGGGGGCACGATGACATGGTGAATAAGTACTTAGATTGGGCGAATAGACGCCCGAAGCAGAAGCAGGATGAAGCTCCGGTCCATAGACTCCTTTTTTTAAGGTTGCGAGTAGTCTGGTAGGCTTTACGCCCCCAAGGGTGTCACCCTTCCAAACTCTCAAATGGGGAGGATTCCGCTTTTTGCGCGATCGCGCTGGACACCACCGATGATCGGCCCTGGGCAATGGCCCGTACCGCAGTGCGGTCTCGGGTAGTAGCCCGGAAGTTGGTGGTGGGTCTTGCAAGGTAGATTTGTGTTCGTCTTACTTCCTTAGGGGGGGGGTTGAGTCTACGGTACCTGGCAAGCGCAAATCAGCTCACTACCAGTGGGCACGTGTGCCCGAGCCTGATTCGTCTTATGCGTTCTTATGCTCTCCAGAACCAATGCCTATTTTCTCAGTATTCCGAAGCTCCTTTCTGGGCGCCTTTGGGAATGATCTAAGTACCCAATTCAATGTACGTTCAAAACTCCTATAATATACCACAGACCCATAACATTGTCAAGCCCTCCCATAAAAAGCCCCCATTCAAGGGGGCATCAAGCTACGAAGCAATAAACACTTCAACCCGGAAATGCGAGACCTTGGTCGGGTCCTCGCAAACATATACCAAAACAGTCTTAGGCAAATACACTGTCAAGACATTGGCGTCCACCGCATACTTCTCCGGAGTTTCGCCCAGGTAAAAAATCCTAAATTTCTTCCCGTCTTTGGGAAGATCAATTGTGACGGCTTCACCGACTTTCACATTTCTGGTGAAATGAATCCCCATTTTGTCGCGAAGATATTCAAGATATTTTTTTGGTTTCCAACTAAATGGAACTTTTTCAAACTTGATATTTTGTCCACTCATAAAAACCTCCGTTGCTTTAAAGTGCCGTACCATCGCGATTATCGCATTACTACCAAAAACAATCAACAAAAATTATCATTTCTCCCCCTTGACGTTACTAAAACTTTCTGCTAATTTGTGTATCAGACATGGACAACCAAGACCAAACCCCAATCGTCAAACCAATCAAGAAAGACCTTGATTTAAATAACCTTCCCGATCTTCTGACTGTCTCCGAAGTTGCCCAAATCCTCCGTGTTTCCACCCTCACTATCAAGCGATGGGGCAAACGCGGCAAACTCCCCGCCATTCGCATAAATTCTCGAGGCGATCGCCGCTACAAAAAAGAATCTGTTCTCTGGATGCTCGGCATCAATCCCGCCACAACCAATTCATAATAAAAAAAGACCCCGATTTCTCGGGGCCATTTGCTTTCACTTCATCGGATAAAAAATTGCGAACCGCCAATATTTTTCCGAAAACTCCGGTCGTCCTTGTGGTTTTCGAACTGCAATCGCTTCCTCAACCTGAGGAATATCGATAAGCACCTCGGTCGCCACATTCGACATCACCAGAAGATTTTCCAAAAAATATTTTCCTCTGTTGTTTAGCTGGAAGCGGTCCTCACCATCTACCATAGTGCATGAAACATTCTCACGCGCTTGGTAAACTGCCTTCCATTTTTGCTCAACCAAACGGAAGCCGACAAAGTCGAATTTAACCTCAATTAAGAATTCAACCGGTTCGACAATCGGCCCGATTCCTTCTGCTTCGGCGAAGGCCAACAAGCTAGGGTAAAACTTATTCCCCTTTACGATCGCCGTCTTGTAAGTCTTCGGCCAAATTCCCATCACCCAGCGAAGCAGTTTCTTTTCCATCAATGGAGACATTTCACTCATAGTTTTTTCTCCTCATCAAAACTATTTCAGCACCCGGAACGCGATCACTCCCCGGTTGTAAAGATTTGGAGGAGTTCCGTCCGATACCTGATCGGAAAGTTTCCCAATGCAGAACCGGATTACCCAGCTATCCTGAGGTGGCAGATTATCGTAACCATCGCCGGGGAACTTTTCCGCCATCCATTTGATAATCCCCATAGACTTGGTGTCGTATTCCGCCACCAAATCATGGGGAACGATGGTCAAAGCCACCAATTGCAAAGTCACCTTTTGACCTTTGCAGCCACCGGCCGGATCGAAGTTCGACATCGGTTTAATTGTCCCGGAATCATCCTGGCATAAAACCACTCCAGTACCAATTAGCCGCGCAGCCAGAGCCTGGGATTGGAACATGGGTAAAACACTCCCTCCCAGTCCCTTCCGCAAATAGAGGTCGAGGTTGGTAGCGAAAAGCCTTTGGCTTGCAGTGAGCATACCGGAATGAGCCCAAGTTACGGGCACACCGCCATCCTCATACGAGTAGACGACTCCGTTTGTGGGTTGGAAGATACTTTTTGGATCATTTCCGTTATACGCCACAGCCTTCGCCCAGTTGCTGAGAAGCAAGCTGCCGTCGGGCAAATTGATTGTCATCGCAATGGATTTACCGGATGCCAAATCTACTTTACCCAAAGCATAATTTTGCACAAGGATCGGCATCGGAGTAGCGGTTGGTAATAGCGTTTCGGTCTGAGACTCATTTGGCTGAGCTGGACTAATTACATCGCCGGTTATCGCTGTCGCTTCAGGTAAAGAAACCCCCAGTGCCTGTGCCACAGACACGATATCGGGCCGCGCATCCATTCGGCTTATCTTTTGAGCAATTAATACTGAAGCGATGATCACGAGCACTACACCTATTCCCTTTAATATTTTCGTCATATTCTCCTTTACATAAAAAGGGTTGGGGTTTAATCCCCAACCCTAAACAATCAGAAGCTATTTGGCCAAAACTTTCTTCCACGGGAAGACGATCAGGGCCAAACCTACAAAGCCCAATCCCATGATCAGCAGCCATGACACTTCCCCGCCATCCGCACCGGTTTTTTGAGTCCCCGGTGTTGCCGTCGGCCCGGAGGTCGGTGTGAAGGTCAGTGTCACCGGAGTCGCCGTTTTTGCGGCTGTTCCGGTTCGGGTCGGCGTATAGGTCAGAGTGACCTGAGTCGGGGTGTGCGTCGGCGTGCTCGTGTAAGTCAGGGTTAGAGTGGGAGTACTCGAAGGCAACCCCGTTGACGTCGGCGTGAAAGTCAGTGTCATTGTCGGCGTATCGCTTGCCACCAGAGTACCTGTTGGAGTTTCCGTCGGAGTGTCCGTTGAAGTGGCCGTCGGAGTATCCGTAGGCGTGTCGGTCGGAGTCAACGTCAGCGTCATTGTCGGCGTATCTGTCGGAGTGTCCGTCTCTGTCGCCGTAGCCGTGAAAGTGGCCGTCGGCGTATCTGTCGGAGTATCCGTAGGCGTGTCGGTCGGAGTGAAAGTCAGTGTCACTGTTGGAGTGTCCGTAGGGGTCAAAGTCGGAGTATCGGTAGCAGTATCAGTCGGCGTAAAAGTCAATGTAAAAGTCGGGGTATTCGTCGCCGGGCAAGCCTTAACCACAAACGTTTGGCTTTGTGTATCCGCCACAATCCAGTTATCTCCCGACTTTTGCTCTAACTTGGCTACAATCGTGTGACTTCCGATCGCATACGTGTCGGGTATCAAGTAGTTGTGGTCAACATCGGAGCCGGTATAAGTCTGGGAATACTTTTCCACACTATCTACTGTTACAGTTCCGCGATAGCCTGCACCGCCATTGAATAGCCCCGAAATGGAAACCTGTTGGCCATCCGGTCCGCAGGCACCAGGCGTGATCGTAATAGCACCGGCGTGGCAAGCCAAAACCGAGCTAAAACTGGAAAAAACCAGCACCAGTCCCAAAACAAATGATGTAATCGAAATGACTATTCTTTTCAACTTTTCCTCCTTGAAAAATTAGGATTTTAACGTTCACTTTTCTCCCAAAAACCAAGTTAGTGGGTAGCTCAAAGTAACCCAGAGTATATCACCCAGCCTCAGCTCATTCAACCCCTCTTCTTTTTTCTCACCCTTTTCATCTCGTACATTTTTTTGTCTGCCTCGGCCACGACCTGAGACATACTTCCTCCCTTTTTCCATTCCGACACTCCAAAACTAAAACCAATACCATTTTTCTCCGAAGTGGAAAGCCGTTTACTCATAGCCATAATGGCATTGGCTTCATCACAGTCCCAAAAGATCTGCAAAAATTCATCCCCGCCCAAACGAATCACGATATCCGATTTTCTCGCATTGGTTGAAAGTTCCTTGGCCAGCTTCCTCAACAGTTTGTCACCGGCCGCGTGACCCTGTTTATCATTTATGGTCTTCAGTCCGTCCATATCGATCATTACAAAACTCACGGGAACATTTACTCTTTCCGCCTGAGCCAAAATAATTTCCACCCATCTTTCATAAAAATTTCGATTGAACAATCCCGTTAGGGCGTCGGTCTCCGTCAATTCTCCCAGATATCCCCACTTGTAAAGCAGCCCTGACAAAGACAGCATGACCTTGTTGGCTATTACGGCCAAAAACTTAACTCCATAAATCTGCTTTAGTCTGTCAATCCTGATTTGATCGATAAGATTTTCTTCTTCCATTAGCTATCTTTAAATACTAACCACGGAAACACGATCACCGCCCGCAGAATCCGTCCCAGTCTCTTCGGCTCTTGGATCACTCTCCATAACCATTTTAATCCTGTTTTCTCCATCCAGGTTGGCGCCTTCTTAAATTCTCCCAGATATTCATTAAAGGTTCCACCCACTCCTATTCCCACTTTTGCCTTTAAAACCTTCCGGTGTTCCGCTAACCACTTTTCCTGCTTTATTGGGTTGTACGCCACAAACAAAATATCCGGTACAAATTTATTTATTTTTTCAATTACCCTTTTATCTGTCTCCTTATCGGTGCCGACTCTCTTCTCACCCGCGTCATAATTCACTTTCAAATTTGGAAACCTTTTTAGAAGCATTGTAGTGGTTCGCCCGCTCACATTGTCCCATCCGCCCAGTAAAAATATCTTCCAATTGTTCTCTGCGGCCAATTTTGTCAATGAGTCAAATAAAAAAACCCCGGTAACTGTTTCCCCAACCCGGTTTAACAATATCTCTCCTCCCATATGCAAACCTTCAGCCAGTCGGCCAACCAATGATTTTCCTTTGGCGTTTTCGGTATACTTAACTGCAGCCAATACAGAAACTCCATCGGGAGTTACCAGATCCGCATTCGCCAATACCCGCTTAAAATCAGGATCATTCAAAGCATGTACATAAAACTCACTGTATGCAGTGACAACGATCCGCATCTCATGGGTCGTGCCCATCCAATTGGATATAAGTTTAGTCGTCTCATCTTTAGTCATCATATCCACCGGGCTTCCCAAAACAATCTTTCTCATGATATTATTTTAACAGGCCAGCAAATGAATTCGCCGCAAGAAACAACTTCCAAACCCTACCTCCAAATTCGTGCCTAAATCCCAAAATCGTTATCACTCAAGAAGCTTAGCTGCCAAACAGCATATTTGTAATGTTTATAGCTATAGATCAAGCTTTTTATCGGGTCAGCTGGCAAAAAACTAACCAAAAACGGAGAAAAATCTCATCAGTGAAAACTGCAAACCTAAAAAATTAGGTCATTTTTCAATAAATCTTCAATAATATAAGGTATACAACCCTATCTTATATATACAAACGTCGAATAATTCTTCAAAATTACTTATTAAGACATAAAAGAATAAAATTACAATGAAATATTTTGACGATATTGATCAAATTATATATACAATAAATAATCTTAATTATGAGAAAATCATCAATAATAAAATAAATAATTGATGACTCATATCAAAATATACAAAACCTCTTAGAAACGGGAAATAAATATACAAACATAGAGGCAAATAATACAATAATTAACCCATATATCAAAATCATTTGATATAGTTTGTTCAACCCTGAAAACAATACTTGTAAGGCTTTTCACAATAGTCCCGGAAAATAAGGTTATCACTCTATCCGGTCAAAAAATACACATTCAAAAATTCAAACAATCGTGTTGTTCAACTCCCTACTATCATCGGGGTTGATTGAAAGAATACATACCGCCATTAAGTGCAAGAACAAAAAAATATTCTCGAATAGATAAAATATCGACAAAATCCAATTGACGAAACAAAAAAATAAATATTTTTCAAAAAACTCGAATATTTCATCAAATTAGAAAAATTGAGAAGAAATAGAATTGTAATACACCACATTATAGGAAATAAATATGTATCGAATAATACATTTACGTACCTAGATATATAAATGTAAATGTTAATAGCATAAATAAATAAAGACAATAAAAATAAGAGGATAAATATAGGACTATGAGAAATAAATGACTTATATACATCGTAATGCCATAAGGAACAAACAATCTCACATATAAGTATGTAAAGTTTAATACATTAATCAACTATCTCGTTTTATCCTATATATCAAATTCGAAAAGTTAAAAATATAAATAGGCATTAATACCCATGAGGGTATATTAGAAATATCGGTATACCCTATCCGCGTAATACACTCCAAGATTTAAAATAATGTCAACTAGTATGGATACCCATACCCCCGTGAGAGACAAATAGCGCTCTAAGTGTAGAATCACCATTTGTATGGGGGTATATGGTCATCCGTGAAAACAAATAATGGATAAATATTAGCTATCATTCCACAAACCTTATCGGCATTTATCAATCCGGCGTTAGCAGGTCAAATATAGACCATATCTACAAACCATTTCCGTTTCGATAATGCTGATTAAATATTTCAGAAATTATATGAAAATTTTCTCAAATTTTATAATTTGGTAAACAAAACTGTATCAAAATATGAGTATATCAATCTACATCACAATTCAATTCGTAAATGCTTCGCTTTCAATATACTATATGCATGTATATATTTGAATATTTAACTCATATATAATTTCATAGATTATTCACATTCATGCCTAATACGAAAAATAGCAATCAACAACAGATATTGACAAAATAAATAAAAAAGCTTGGTGCAGGATATTATTACCCTTAGTGCTTCAAACTATTCCTATAAACATCCAGGTTCTCAATCGCTATCCCTATACCTTTTATTACACACCTCTGAGAATCTTCCGCCACAAACGCCGGAACACCTGTTTCTTGTGTTATCAATCTGTCAAATCCCCGAAGCATCGCGGTTCCCCCACTCATTACTATTCCCTTGTCTATGATGTCACTGGATAGTTCCGGAGGAACTTCTTCCATCACTGTTTTTAGCATTTGAATTATTTTTCCCAATGGCTCTCTAATGGCTTCAAAAACATCTGTCGATGAAACAGTCACCTGCCGAGGCAAACCGGCTATGCTGTCGCGTCCTGTCACCTCGATAGTCTCTTCATGTGGCACCGGCATGGCTGAACCGATTTTTATCTTTACATGTTCTGCCGTTTGCTCTCCTATTACTAAATTGTGTTTTCTCCTCGCCCATTTCATGATTGCTTCATCGATTTTATTTCCTGCCACTCTAACGCTTTTAAATGTCACCACACCGCCAAGTGAAATTACTGCCGCCTCGGATGCCCCACCCCCCATATCCAAAATCATATTACCCGATGGTTCGGCAATGGGTACCCCCGCCCCTATGGCCGCAGCCAATGGTTCTTCGATAAGATATGCATTGCGAGCACCGGCCTCAATCGCCGCCCCCAGTACTGCCCTTCTTTCTACTTGAGTCACACCGGCGGGAACGCAGATCATTACTTCCGGTTTAAACAAACCATAGGCGCCTACTTTTCGGAGGAAATATTTCAACATCGCCTCTGTCACGGCGTAATCAGCAATCACCCCATCTCTCATTGGTTTACTGGCCTTGATGTTGCCTGGTGTCCTTCCGAGCATACTCTGAGCATCTTTACCCACTGCCAATACTTTTCCATCAGTGACAGATACAGCAACTACAGTTGGTTCATCCAAAACAATTCCCTCACCGACTACATATACCAAACTATTGGCAGTACCTAGATCGATGGCAATTTTTTTAGAAAACGAGAATGGCATTTGGACACATTCTACCAGCAAACTATCTCGACAGTAAGACCTTAAATAACTTTAAACGCGCCACTCTGATATATATGTGGAGTTTTATCCGAATATGAACCCATGCGATCATAAATAACCGGCCTGACTAATTCAATTGGGTCGCCTATTTGTGGCTCTTTTCCCGAAAAATTTTCAAAACTCTTATGTGTCTTGCTATATAAAAAACTTTCTCCGGGGTATGAACCTTCATCTCCACCACCACCGACATAAATTTTCAAAACTACAACCATGGTATGTAATTCATGGTGAAGCGTATCCAATTCTACCTTTTCTGCCTCCGTTATCCCAGTCACAGCACCATCCTTAACTGGCGCAACATATTCCAAATAACCGATTCTCTCAGCATGCTTATTTATCATCGGTAAAAAACTCTCGACGATCCTTCTTCTTTCTGCCTCCGCTCCTTCTTGTCGCAAAGCCTCAGCACCTTTAAAACGTTCAAAGGGATTTCCACTTTTTTCCATAGAAAAATTATATATCAAAAAACCTCCCTCCATATGGAGAGAGGTCTACAAAATCATTCATCATCTTTACGATCAGGTTTCCGAAGCATATCGTCTTCTTTGGCCGTCACATCCGCCAGTGCCATCTGTGAAATTCGATAGCCGTTGATGGACGACCCGTTAATCGTCGAATTGGTCCCGTCATAATAAAGTCCGGAAGAAACAACAACCCTATCTCCCAAAACGATATACCCCCCGAGACCTTTGAGGGATTCCAACAATTCAGCCGGACCGGTGACACGTTTATATGTACCCAGTCGCAATACAAATAGTTTTGGTTTAAAACGATTTAAGAAGTGTGGCATGACAATCTCCGATCAAACCCCGGTAACAGGATCGATCTTTCGCCCGCCCAGGTCAGCGATAATTTTTTCTAGCGCCGAAGTATCTTTTGGTGAAGGATCAAAGCTAACGTCAAGCCGCGAAGTATTGTTGGGACGCATCTCTACAGACATCTTGATTGTTCTGCCCCCGAAAAGCAATTGTTGTAACAAAGAAAATACCAACCTGAGGGTTAAATACGAAAACGATTCATCAAATTCAAAGTGCAACATACTACCTCCTTTAGCATCAGAATAGGCCTATATATTATCACTTCTCCAATAAATTCTCAAGGCCGGTTAACTACAAAGTCATTCTGAGCTTGATATAATACAGTTGCATGCCAAAGAATCCCAAAGTTAATCGTATTTTAGTCAACATTCTAGCCATAATCTTCCTCGCCGGAGGCACTGTTGCGGCTATCATGTATGCCAAAGGCTATCGTCCCAACCTCAAAGAAGGCTC
>CAISLM010000059.1 GCA_903886255.1 Candidatus Collierbacteria bacterium | reverse complement strand
GGGGCAGCCAAAGGAGTGTGGAACGGCCAGACGGCGAGTGCCTTCTTGACGTAAAGGGGATTGGGAGGAGTTTTCTCGAGTGACATCAGATAATACTCACTCCACTTCATCTTTTTGCCGGGGGCATATTCGTAGTCGAAGTCGAAGATCGGCTTGATCTTCTTGGCCTTGAGATTGGCCAGGTTGACCAGATCGAAGTTGAAGGAATTGACCAGATCGCCCGTTGAAGTATCAATCCACCAAGAAGGCAGAAAGATCTGGATGGGGAGATGGGAGTCAAGGCTTGCAGCGATGTAGGTCAGGCGTTCGAGATTGCGGTAAATCCAGTCGATGGTGCGGCGGGTGTCTTCGACGGCGCCGGTAACAGCGAGGGGACGGCCGGGCTCAATAAATCCGAGCTGGTCGTCGACCAAGAGAAGCATGACTTTCAGCTTGTCGTTGGTCCAGGATGAAAGGTGAGTAGCATAGCCTGCCCGGTAGGCGGCTTCTGCATTGGCATGACGAAGGGTGCCGACAGTCTTGGGATCGTAAAAAGTAGGTGCTTTCATATTTCTCCTTTAGGGGGTTTGGGGGTTAGAGCTGAAGATAATTGATTTGACGTTCTCGAATTACTAAGAAATACTTTCCACCACCAAGGTGGACAAGTTTGTCCGATGAATCGGCAATTTTTGCCGTATTGGGAATTGCTTGAAAGGTGTTTTTGACAACATCTTCGGTGATAATTCCTTGATCCGTGGGCCAGAAACAGAAGTTGTCTTCGTAAGTGCTCGCGTGATGATCCAGGCTTGGGAATTTGGAAGAGAGATGTGTGGAGCTATAGGTAGCTTGGCCGAAGAGATCGATAATATCCGTTAGAACAAGGACGCGGCCTTTGCGGTTTACTACCCGTCGCAAACAAATACTCTTGGTTCCAAAATGGACGATCAGGTCCTCAAGAGAATCAGTGTCCTCAAGACGAGGAACTTTGACTTCAAAACGGCGTTTATCGACAACAAGTTGAAATAGATATTCCGAAAAGATACGCGAAATGGTGACGATCTTTTTTCCCTCGGAGTCTGACCAGAACCAGGATTGGTTGCCGGCAAGATCGACAGGTAAAGTTTCGTCGATGAGATACCCATTGTGAACCTCCCCTTGAAGAAGAGCGCTACCAATTTGCCGAAGCAGCCCTTGTGAGGTGCCTCGGAATGCAGCGCGCCGATTACCTAAATACACTGAGGTACTTGAAGTAATCCAGGATGATCCGGGAGAATCGATTGGAGTCAGGTAGACCATCTCGTTCCCATCTTCATTAATAGCTAAATATTCTCCACCGACAATATCGAAATGATAGACTCCATTGCTGGTGTCAAAGTCGATGAAGGTCTTAACTGCCGCTGATGATGGGGGACGGATTGAGAGAAACAAACCTGTTTTTTCTTGAGAGATAGCGTAAAGCGTACCACCTTGGAATTTGTTGAAGATAATTTGTCCTGTGCCCTTGATAAGGCTTTCGTATCCGTATACCGGGCGGAAGTCTGCGACTTGCGTTTTGATTGAGCAAGTTGGGCAGGCTGGTCTGGTATTGGGATAGAATGATCCGCAAGAGGGGCATTCGACTAGCGACTGCTGATAGTTGCGGATGTCACTTTGGCTTACAGGTAAATATTGATGTTTGGCAAAAACGTTTTCGAAGTGACTAAGAAGTTCATCGCTTAACGTGTCAGGGTTAGGACAAAGTTTGGGGTAGTTTATGCCCGGTGAGAACAACCAAATTCCTGAGCGAGCTCGCTCACGAAAATCATGATACTGGGGATGGATTTGGTCGTAGGGGTTTACGTTTAATAAACTCCAAAAGAAAATTGTGTTGAAACTATACCAATCCGATTGTTCGGTGAAAGTAACCTTACCATTGTGTGCTTGATCATAAAGCTCCGGGCAGAGGAAATTTTCGGTCCAGACAGGACAACGGAAACCACCAACCTGCCAGGAATCTGTGTCGTACCAGAAGGTTTTTATACCATTTCTGGTGACAATGAAGGCAACATTTCGACCTGAAACGTCGCCGATAACGATTTTTTCGGAATGGACAAGATCGATATCGGATCTGGCTGAGTCGATAATTGACAAGAGTGTCGGCGTATTGATTTTGAGTTCTTTACGTAACGTCCTATTGAACAATACTCCACCCTCTTTGAAAATAGGGGGAAGGAGATCCATGCCGTATCCCACCATAACACCTTGTTTGGTTAGTTTGGATTTCGGGAGCAGGAAATTATCAGGCAAATGGGGGTGGTTGCGGAGTAAGTATTCAACCTTTCTTGATTGATCCGGCTCGACAACTTTCCAAATTTTGATGGCCTGATCGGCCCATTTTGTGACTATAGCTTGACCGCCAATCCCCAAAGTATCATTCGACAGGGAGATTTCGCGGCCATCTAGTAAATATCTATCGGCCACTTAAGCCTCCTTTTTGTGCACGAATGCAATGGAAACATTATCAGTTGTTTCTGCTCTTATCATGGAAATACGATTAAGACAGAGCTGAAGACGGATACTTGTTTGAGAATTGTTTCTGAGTTCTTCTACCAGTTTCGGAAAGTCGTTAAGTCCATCTGACGTCATTCCTACCGATTGAACATCCGATGCCGGGAAAAGAGTGGTTTTGAATAATGAAGGGGTTAGTTTTTCCAGGGATTCAGTTGTTTCGAGCCCAAATCTGGTGATCAGATTGTAGGCTGGATAAACCGGATAATTGAATGGTGAACGGATTGTTTCGATTATGTTGTTGTTTAAGATGAAAGAGCCGTCGCCACAAGATAGAGTCATCACTTCTTTTTGGGTTGTGATGATTCCAAGTGCGGTACATAACAGATAATCACTAATAAAAGCTTGGATTTCATCCGAACCCGTGAAGAACTGAGTTTCGACCTGCCATTCCAAATATTCCAAATAAGATGAAAATAGTTGAACGCTAAGATCTACAAGCGGTAGACCACGGAGAAGTAATTCTTGAGACTTTCTAACGAGAAAGCCGCTGGATAATCTGGCTCCGACCTCTGAGAATTTACCCCCATGACAACCATCATTTATAAAAACGATAGCCGTGTTTCCGTCTGACCATGATGCAACAGCATCTTGGTTGTTGCGACCCTCATGAGCATAGGCAAGGCCTTGAGCTGAAGCTGTAACAGGAATCCACATTTATTACCTCCTAAAATAAATTTTCAAAGTTCTGAATGTAGTGTTGTTGGGCTCATATTGTAGCAGAAACTACATTCTGTTAGTACCCGTGTTTACTTAGTGTACTTAACACACTAATGATAACACGTAAATAAGGGTTGTCAAGTCATAATTTAGGCATGATTTGTTTAGACAATAAAAAACCCGCCTTTTTTAAGGCGGGGAAGTCACATAATTCCGTTTTTACGGGAGAACTGGTAAAGATATGTCACACAGGTAGTGGCTGCAACAATCAAGGCTGTAATGACAATTTTTTGTAGGATAGTTCCGGCTACCAGGCCAAGAGCGGGAATGTTCAAAGCAATAATTCCTAGAACGACGAAGATGGCAAAGGGGGCGATCCAGCCGGTTGCCTTTTTGCCTATGGGAAATCGTAGAGCGATAAGATTGCTGAGGCAAAAGCCGGCTACGAGAGATGCGATCATGCCGACAAGAAAGAGTGACGGAGTAAGAAGGAAGAATGAAGCAATGGTACACAGAACGAAAACTATCCAGTTAATTAGTTTTAGTCTCACTAGAGTCTCCTTTTCGAATAAAAGTGCGATTTGGCGATATTTTATCATGCTTAAACATTGACTGATATATTTATGTTTGGTAGAGTGAATGTATGATGAAAAAAGGATTTATGAGCTTGTTTGGAATCGTAGTCCTGTTGGCTATTTTGTATTTTTTCCCTTGGAAAATGATTACTTGGGGAAAAATTGTAATGAGCCCGGAGCGAGTAGTAACTGTGAGCGGATATGCGGAGTCAAAGGAAAAAAATCAAATTGCCAACTTTAGTGCCGGGGTAGAATCGGTAAATGACAGCAAAGATGTGGCTGTGAAGGACGTAAATGACAAAATAAATGCAATCACCCAGTCGGTTAAGGACTTTGGAATTGACGCTTCCGATATCCAAACTCAGTCGATGAGTGTTTATCAGAGACAGAACACAATTTATGATAACGGAGTGCAGAAGAATGTTCCGGGGCAGTGGGATGTAAACAATACTATAGCGATAACTTTGAGAGATGTGGCTAGAGCTTCAGCTTTGGCGGATTTGCTAACCAAGGGGGGAGCGACCAATGTTTATGGCCCAAACTTCCAACTGGACACAAGCAAGGCTGCCGAAGATGCATTGACTGCAGATGCAATTGCCAATGCCAAGGTCAAGGCTGAGGCGATGGCTGCCGCGAGTGGCACTACTTTGGATCAAGTTGTTAGTGTGGCCGAGGGGAATAGCGGAGGAGTAGTTTATCCAATGTATGCAGCTAGCGGTTTAGGTGGAGGTGGCGGCGGTGCAGCAGTGCAGCCCGGCAGTACGATGGTGAGTAAAACAGTGACTGTGGTCTGGAGCTTGAAATAACCCTATTTAAGGCCGATGGTGGTATACTATGGGAGATGTAAATTGACATATTCTTCTGTGTTTGGAGGCGTGATGACAAAAATTAAATTTGTTCTTCCACTTTTAGCGTTAGTTGTTTTTATCTTTATTTTGATAATGGGACAGGATCTGCCTGTAGCTAGACCTCCGAGTGATTCGATCACAGTGAGTAAGCTTTTGGGCGGAATTGATGCTACCCAATTGAATATTTTTAAAGTGACTCAGTATAACCCCGGATATCTGTCGGTTGAGCTTAACGGAAAGCCGTTCAATATGGTTCCTGATTCAAAAGTTGTTCCAAATACGATGTACCTTCTC
>CAISLM010000058.1 GCA_903886255.1 Candidatus Collierbacteria bacterium | reverse complement strand
GTAGTTATTTCGGCAATCATGATGGTTTTTGTGGTGCCAAAACTAACGGCAATGTATAAAGACTTTGGTGCTCAGCTGCCTGCTCCTACGAGAATTCTAATGGGGATAAGTGATTTTGTAGTGAATTATTGGATCATTGTTTTAGTTGCATTAGGGATTGGTTATGTTTTTATTTCAAATTGGGCAAAAACTGAGGTTGGATCGCTTATTGTGGAGCAGTTAACTTTTAGAATACCGATTTGGGGTAAACTCCGTAAGGATTTGATAATGACGGAATTTGCCCGGACTGTAAGTGTATTGTTAGCGGCAGGTATTCCAATTTTGGATACGTTGCAAATTGTTTCGGAAACACTCGGAAGTAAGATTTATGGTGCGGAAGTTAGACAGGCAGCAACGATGGTAGAGAAAGGTGTCAGCTTGGCTGAGGCAATGCAGCAGTTGGAAGTATTTCCACCAATTTTGGGGCAGATGATCGCTGTTGGGGAAGAAACGGGAAAATTGGATGAAGTTCTATCGAAACTGGCGGCATTTTATGAAGGCGAAAGTGAGGTAAAAGTAAAAGCGTTAACTACTGCGATTGAGCCGTTAATTATGGTTATTATGGGCATAGGAGTCGGTTTCCTTGTTATTGCTGTCATCATGCCCATATATAACTTGACAAGTCAGTTTTAATCATTCATAGTGAATACAGTTAGTGCAATTATAAAAAATAACAAAAAAATGAATAGACCAAATAAAGGTTTCACTTTGATGGAACTTTTGATTGTCATCGGTGTTTTGGGTATCCTTGCTGCCGGACTTCTGGCTGCGATTGACCCATTTGAACAATTGAAAAAAGCTCGTGATACTAATAACAGAAGTGCTGCCATTGAACTTCTTAGCGCTTCTCAAAGATATTATTCAACACACGGATATTTACCTTG
This sequence comes from Candidatus Collierbacteria bacterium, assembly GCA_903886255.1. GTDB lineage: Bacteria > Patescibacteriota > Microgenomatia > UBA1400 > MFAQ01 > UBA2277. Next base: position 1,445 of record CAISLM010000058.1, on the reverse strand, counting down.
GTTTAAACCGGGTGTTGCTCCAAATCCATATGATGCTAGCTGTACCGATGCGGGTAAAACTTGGGATCCATTAAGGCCAGCTGCTGCTGAAACAATTTATCCTCATGCTGCTGTAATTGTGACACCGGCGTTAGCCGGTGGAACTATCTTTACCTGTTTGAATAGTACATTAGGGACTGATGGTGAAATAAAAACAACCTTCTTTAATGGGTTGGCTACAAATCTATACGTAGAATCTGGTTCTTCGACCAGAGCCTCAGTATGTTTTGCACCTGAATCAAAGTCGAACAGAACCGATGCGTCAACTAAATATTATTGGGATGCTGTTGCCGGCAAGGTTCAGGATTCTACAGGTTTTCCTCTCAATAAGTCGTGTCCTGATGTAACTAGCGACCTTTGTCTCCAGTGTTTCGAATAAAAAAATAGTAATTAAGACAAAAAGAGGGGCTATCCCCCTCTTTTTTGTGTTGCGATGAAGATGCTACTATGAATTAGTGAAGAAAAGACTGCCCGGTTTTACTCTAATGGAACTTTTGATTGTCATCGGTGTTTTGGGTATCCTCGCTGTCGGACTTTTGGCTGCGATTGACCCATTTGAACAATTGAAAAAAGCTAGGGATACCAATAATCGGAATGCGACGATTGAACTTTTGTCAGCGTTGCAGAGATTTTATGCAGATCATGGTTCTTTGCCTTGGAATATGCAAACCTACGCTGCGATTTGCAGTCGGAATGCAGGTCAACCCTTGGATGGTTTTGGGAACATAACAAATGCTGCCATGTCAATGCAGGATGCTAAACTTTCCGGCTGTGTAATGGGTTCACTAGTCCCGGATGGTGAGCTAAAACAAACATATTTAAGTGGAATTGGCGGAACGAATATATTCGTAGGTTCTGATCCTGCGGATAAAACCGATGTCGTAGTATGTTTCGAACCGGAAAGTAAATCTAATAAGACAGATTTGTCTACTAAATATTTGGTGAATAATTTGGCGGGTGGAATGTATTCTATCGTTGAACAAACCGGCGTAATTCCGTTAAATGCTTGTCCGCGATTAAATGGTGATTGTGCTCAATGTTTTAAATAGTGTCGATTGCTGTATCATTGTCATATGCTTTTGGTAATCTTGTTTATTTTTGTCATGGGTCTAGTGTGGGGATCTTTTTTGAATGTAGTAATTTTCCGAATGTCCCACGGCAGTTCTCCCCTATCGGGTAGATCGATTTGCCCGAAATGCAAACATAAACTGGCTTGGTACTACAATGTTCCGTTAATTTCTTATGCTTGGCTACGGGGAAGGTGTGCTTATTGCCATAAGAAAATTTCCATGAGATATCCCCTAATTGAGGCTTTAACCGGAGTGATGTTTGTTTGGTGGTTTTTAGTTGGCTTTAATTTTTTTAAGTTGGTTGGATCTCCATGGAGTTTCATACAGCCGATATTT
>CAISLM010000057.1 GCA_903886255.1 Candidatus Collierbacteria bacterium | reverse complement strand
GAAAACCGCTGAGCCGCAAGGTTCCGTGGGTTCGAATCCCACCCTCTCCGCCAATAAAAAACATCGTTTATAAACGATGTTTTTTATTGGTAAAAATAGATATTTAGGGTTAATATCAAATTCTAGGTGCTAAAAGTACCACTTTATGATATCCTAGAGCTAATAATCAATCATTTATCTACAAGGAACTGTAATCATGGCTAAAAAAACTGTCTAAATTGTGGCTCAAATCAGGTAAAGAAAGACGGCAAACAAACAGGTAGGCAACGGTACAAATGCTGTAGTTGCGGCAGAAGATTTCAGTCAAAAAACCGCCCTGAAAAGTTAGAGCAGAAACTCTACGAAGAGTACGCCAATGGCCGAAAAACTCTTAAAATATTGGCCAAAGAAAACGATCGATGTATTAATTGGGTTAAGACCAAATTAGCTAAAGCTCAATCTCTTAAAAAGGAAATCAAACCTGACGGCTATGTCATGATAGCAGACTGTACATTCTTTGGCAGATCTTACGGCTTCATCATATTTAGAGCAGTTGAATTAAAGAGAAATATTTACATAAATTCACTGATGTTTGAAACGGTTTACGAATACGAAAAGGGTAGGATTAAGGTTCAGAAACTAGGCTTTAAAATTAAGGCTATGGTGCTAGATGGTAGACCTGGAGTGAGAAATTTGTTCAGCGATGTCCCAGTCCAGATGTGCCATTTCCACCAAAAACAAATCGTTCAAAGGTACTTAACCCTTCGCCCGAGGCTAGAAGCCAGCGTTGAATTAAAGGTCATTTCGGATACTTTAGCTAACGCAACAGAGGAAGAATTTACGGCCAAATTTAATGCATGGGGTGATCGTTGGGATTCCTTTTTAAAGGAAAGAACAACTGATCCAATTACCAAAAGATGGCATTATACCCACAAGCGGATCAGGTCAGCCAGACACAGCCTCAAGAACAATTTGCCGTACCTTTTCACCTATCTAAAATATCCAGAGTTAAACATTCCAAATACCACAAATTCATTAGACGGAAGTTTCTCATGGCTAAAGCAAAAAGTCGGCATTCACAGAGGTATGACCAAAGAAAATAGGGCAAAGATTATTGAGTATATTTTGAATAATTAGGGGCGTAAAAACACCTAAAAAATGATATTAAGCCTTGGTGTTCGTTAAACGCAATTTCCGCCGTCTTACTGACGGCGGAATAGCTTAAAATTCATGCTCCCTTTGATTTTTTCGACACGTCAATTTGCCAATGCTGATCTGCTTCCTTGGGTCAGAGACAAAAAGCGATGAACAAAAATTAGGGTCAACAACCCTTGTGGCTCTAATTTTTAGATCGCTCGATATGTCTATTTTATAAACAAAATCTGAAACGCGTGACAACAGGCCATAATCTACTAGTCGGCCTATGCATTTTTGTGCCGCAGAAGGAGTCATGTCCTTCATGATTCGTATTATCATGACTGGGTCGACTACTTCATCTTCTTCAGCTCGAGAACGCAACAATTGCATAATACGCAGCTGCTGTATGGTTACGAACATAAATTGAAACCCCTTACCTAGCAATTTATTAACATATCATAGCACTTTATTAACAAACTGTAAATAAAAAAAGGGTCTGCGCATGTTGAGTTGGCAAACCCAATTTTATTTTCAGGATTTTGAGATCAGCGGGAGACTGAAGCATAAATTTTTTTTGGG